>JBIKSC010000353.1:0-8613 GCA_044348775.1 Flavobacteriales bacterium
ACCGATGTCGGTGAGGTTGATGTTGATTTCGTTTCCGTTGTTCGGGTTTGGATAAACAACAGAAAGCGGTTGTGTTTCGAACGTCTTTGTTTGCTGTGCACCCGTTTCCTCATCCAACATTTGGCTTGCCGCAGAACCCGATACAGCGATCACTCGCGATGGGCCCCAAGCGCCTTGATAGCTGTTGTTGAAGTTCGGTCGAACACGCACACTCCAATAGCCTGTGGAAGACAACTGACTTGTGAACACGGTGCTCAGCGTCAATGAAGCCACATTGCTGGTTGTGTTCACAGTAAATGGCGATCCAATTATTGAAGTGCCCGTGCAATCCGAAACGCGTGTGAATTCATACGTATAATTCACGGCTCCACAAACATTAAGACTGCCGGTCAATGGGTTTGCCAGTAAGCTGCCGGCTCGCGACAACACAATAGGACAAACCTGAGTGCTGCGAACTTCCACCAGAGGTTGTTGCGCCATAACTACGTTTTGACAGTTGGCCGGTACGCTGTTACCCAACACTGTGATGACGCTTTCTGCCTGCCCCAAACCATTTGTCAGCGCATAATTGGCGTCTATCTGAACGTTGTAAACACCTCCGTAACGCAGTGCCAGTGCAGGACTGCTCAACGAAATCAAACCGGTCGAAGAGGTGAGGCTTGCGTTGGTTCCATTGGCATTGCCACCTGTGCCGACAAAGCTCAAAGTGTAGCTGGTGGCCGATGTAAACAACACCTTATAGCTGCTGCAGAGCGAGAATCCACCGGCTGGCGTTGTCGTTGCGCAACCGCTGGCACGCAATGGAGAAACACAAATCGTGTAAGTTCCAACATTCGTTGCATCGTAGTTACGTACACCCACGTAGTAGGTTTGACCTACCGTCAGGTTACCGAAGTTCAGAATTTCAGTGCCTCCAATAGCGGGGTTCACATTCTCTGCATCGATCTGAGTTCCCGATGCATTCTGTAATTCCACTACCGCGTTAAATCCTGTAGCGTTCACACGTATGCGCACACCGGTTGTAGGAGCTACAAATCGGTACCACACATCGCGACCACCACCCACGGCTACGTTCGCCGGGTTACCCTGTGGCGACACATCCGTGTTCACCAAGGTTCCACCCACAGTCTGGCAGTTCGGAAAGTATGCGTTAGTTGTGTTCACGTTCAATAGTTGTGCGGTCGACCACTGATCGAACACCTGTCCGCTGCAGCCCTCACCCAGGAGGCCATCACAATCATCATCGATGGTGTTGTTACAAATCTCGGTTGCGCCGGGATTAACGGTTACAGCGTTGTCATTGCAGTCGATTGTATAAGGCGTTCCACCATGAGCCAATGGGCAGTATGGTATCAGTTGAGCGGGCCATGAAGCAGACGCGCACGTAATGCCGCTAATACAACCTACTTCATATACAAACGAACCATAACCATCACCATCCATATCTCCCCACCATTCGCAATTCGGGTTGATGTCAGCATTCGTGTCGCAGCAGTCGCCGGCCACAGCTGCATATCCGGATGGTTGAGTACAAGCCACAGTAGATACAGATGCGTTTCCATATCCGTCGCCATCGTTATCTTGGTAGTAGATGGTAAGGCCTACGTTTACAACTGCGGAAGTTCCAATGGTTGATGAGCAAGAACCCACCGCAACACTTACGAGGTTGTAGGTTGTGCTTGCACTCAGTGCACCGGTATTTACCGTAGCACTTCCCGAACCGTTCAGTGTTACGTTTTGCGCAGAACCGCCGTTCACGTTGTAAGTAACCACACCGTTCGGATTACCACTGAATGCAATGGTAGTCGATGCTCCCGAGCACAACTGAGTGCTTCCGCTAATGGTAGCATCCGGTGCTTCCTGGTATGTAATGGTCGCTGATCCGGTGGCTGTGTTTTCACACAACCCGTCTTCAACTTCCACCAGGCTATATGTCAAGTTCTGATATACATTGCCCGTGTTGATGATAGCAGTGCCGCTACCATTGAGGGTCGCTGCTTGGCTGCTTCCGTTGAGTGTATAAGCAACTGCACCATTGGCCGGACCATTGATGGTCACTGCACCCGAGCTTCCGCCACACACAACAGCGCTGCCGGTGATAGAAGCTGTTGGAAGTGCGTTTACGTTTACAGTTGCAGAACCGTTGAGGCCACCGATGGCTGCGCAGTTAGCGTCATCCAAGGTGCTCACATTATAAGTGCTGTTTGCACTTGGTGTTACCGATACGACAGCCGGGCTGCTCGTTGCAGAGAACGACTGGCCGCCTGAAAGTGTACCGCTCCACGGGCCATTACCGGTTAAGGCAATGCTGAGCGAGGTGCTGTTACCAGCACAGATTTCTGCTGAGCCACTAATAGAGGCCGTCGGACGACTAAGCATCGATATCTGTGCGCTGCTTCCGTTTACCGTCGGACAAACACCACCACCGGCTACCACACGATAGAAAGTAGTGCTTGAAAGGTTTGTCGCAGTGTAGCTTGCGCCGGTTTCTCCACCGATATTGCTAAACGACACGTTGTTGCTGGAAGACTGCCATTGCAGGTTCCCCACGTTTCCGCTCACACTCAAGGTTGAGCTGTTTACGTCAACACAAACCGAACCGGCACCGCTGATCGTTCCCGCGTTTGCTTCTGGGCTAACAGCAACCTCAACGTTAAACTGAGCACCATCGCAGCCGTTCACTTTTGGAGTGACAGCATAGGTAGCAGTAGCCGCTGAAGTTGACGTCACTGACAACGTTTGAGAAATGTTGTTCTGAGCAACCGCTTGTGCACTGCCTCCGCTGAATCCGCTACCCGATGGGGCGTCCCATACGTAGGTGGTTCCGCTCAATACGGTGCCGTTGACTCCGTTTGCAGGAGCAGCAGTAAATGCACTTCCTGAGCAAAGTGATGCGGTCATGTTGTTGATCACTGAAACAGGACGGATGTTTACAAATACATTGTTCGTGTCAGAGCAACCGGTTGCGGTAATTGTCTCCGTCAACGTGTACGTGGCGCTTACGCTCGGTGTTGCTGTTGGATCAGCTGCGGCAGCATCTGACAAGTTTGTAGCCGGACTCCAGCTGTAGGTTCTGCCGCTTTGCGAAGCAAGACCAATGGTTCCCGATGTGTTTGCACAAATATCGAGGTCAACACCTGCATTGTCTTCCGGCAACGGATTCACGATAACAGGTATCGGTGAAGTATTGCTCGTGCAACCATACACGTTTAGCGCTTCTACATCGTAGTATGCACTGGCTGTTGGCTGGTAGCCCGCCGGGTTTTGTTCCGTTGAGTTGAATGCAATCGGCACAGAAGACCAATCGTAAGTGTAACGAGTCGACTGACCTGAAATAGTTACGTTGTCAATAGCCCATGCTTCATCGTTGGTTGCATTGTACTGGAAGCGCACCCACAATGAAGGCAAGCCCACGTATGCATTCAGATTGAATACCGCGTTCGCAAAGTTTGTTCTGCTTCCCTGATCAGAGTTGTATTCACCGCCGCTAAGCGTAGTCCAGGTCACGTTGTTGGTCGACACCTGTACGCGAGCATAATCGTCGCCTCCACTGTTGTCATCATTATAATAGTGCCAGAAACTCAACTCGAGCGTAGTGAAGCCAATGGTGTTTAGCACAGGCGACTTCAAATTGGTATTTGTTGTTCCTCCTCCGCCTTGGTCTTCACTATTCGACATGTAAAACTGTGAAGCATCATTCGATGTGTGGTTCTGACCATCCCAATTATATGGGCTCTGACGTAACCTCCAACGCGCATCTGCAGGTGTTCCTCCTGTCGACAGGTTTGTAGCTGTCCACGGAGTGAATGTACCGTTGAACGTTTCACGCTCCAATACCGTGTTGTAGGTGGTACCCGAAGCAAAAAAGTCGACCGTTTCACCCAGGCACAATTGATCATCAGAAGACGATACGTTGATAGCACTGGTAAAGGTGTACGGGTTGATATCTACATACACTGTATCAGCAACACTAGCACAACCTGCGGTTGCAGCGATTGTGTTGATGATAGCGTAGCTGCCCGGAGTTGATGACGCCAGATTTACTTCACCTGTGGCTGTGCTCACGAACGAAAAACCGGACAATGCGCTTGTGCTGAATGTTCCGGCTTGTGCCCCGTTATCGAAAACAGGCACCGGGTTGTTGGCACCTACCGCTTGGCAGAAGCCGTTAGATGCATAGCTGAATGTTGGGTCAGGAGCAGCTGTAATGGTGATAGTACGGTTCGTCGAGGAAGCCGTACATGCACCAACCGGTGTAATGGTATTTGTAACCGTGTAGGTTCCTGCTGCGCTCGCTGCAAGATCAATCACGCCGGTTGAAGCGCTCACGAAGGCAAGACCTGCAGGTGTCGCAGTATATGCGCCCGCAGAACCACTGCCGCTGTAAGCGGGAACAGGGTTCGTACCGTTGCTGCAGAAAGGCGATCCTGTGTAGTTAAACGTACTCACGGGTGTACCACTGATGATTACGTTCACGGGCTCGATATCTTCGCATGAACCCACCACAGCTTTGATGTAGTATGTGCCTGCGGTTACCGACGCGGCATTGGCTACAGCAGTTGTAGCAGTAGCGTTCGTCCAGTAGCTCAAGGTACCACCACCTGTGCTACCCGCTGTTACAGCAGCAGCAGTAAGGTTAGCTGTTCCCGTGCACAGTGCAATGTTGTTGGTAACTAGCACCGGAGTTGTGGCAACGGTAACTGTCACATTGGGAGTCAAGGTAGTGCTACAACCTGTAGCATAGCGCTGAGCTACAACATAGAAAGTAGTTGTGCTATTCAGTGCACCGGTACTCAAACTGAGTGTTCCCAAATTACCGGGGAAGGTGCCTGATACCGGTTGGTTGGTCGCACTATCATAAAGAGTGTAACCTACATCTTCCTGCGTAGTTGGAATAGTGATGTTCGTTGCAACACCTGCACACACAGTAGCCGATTGAGCTGAAGGTGTTAATGCGGTTGGTAACGCGCTTACTGTTACTGTAGTTGAGCCATTGCGCACACAACCCAAACCATCCGTAATGGTTACGTTGTATGTACCATTGATGGCAGAGGTTGCGTTGTTGGTTACACTTGGGTTTTCCAATGCTGAGCTAAAGCCGTTGGGACCGGTCCAAGCAAATGAGTATGGGCTTGCACCTCCAACAGCGTTGGCATTTAAGAAGAACTGTGATCCTTGACAAACGGCACTGCTACCATTCGCACCGGGCGTTACCGCCAAGCCAACAGGAGAAAACGTTCCAAACGAAATGTTGTCCAACCCGAAGTCGTTGCCGCTGAGACCCAACTGCAAGTTCACAATTTCCAAGTTCACCGAAGTATTGTTACCCGAATCCCACTGACCGTAGAAGCGTGTCCACGGATATGGAGCAGAGGTTGTACCATTGGGCAAATAAGCGATAGAGCCTACTTGTGAACCATTGATGCTAAACTGAAGTGCAGCGTTGTTGCCATTCACAAGCGTCAATCCCCACGCCGAGAAGAAGTACGTAGTATTGGGTTGAACCGCAATGCTGTTCTGACTCCAAATGGTTGTACTCGTTGATGACCCGTTGATGATCATGAAGTTTCCGCTTCCGCCGAAACCGGTGCCAAAGAAACCACTGTGCAAATTGTTGGCATTAGAAGCAACACTGTAGGTTCCCTCAGGAACCAACTCCGAATTACCCGGTCCATCGGCTACATAGGTGTAACCGGTTGTGAAGCCTGTATTACCCGCGCTGAAATTACCGTTGGTAACCAATTCAGTGGCAACACCAATGGAAGCTGTTGCAGAACAACCTTGTGCGTTAGAAGCAGTAACACTGTATGGACCTGCTTGCTGAACGTTAACAGTTGCACCCGTAGAACCTGTGCTCCAGGTATAGTTTGATAACCCTGCGGTAGCAGTCAATACAGCGCTTCCACCCACCGTGCAATAGTCGGCAGTGATAGCAATTGTTGGGTTCGTGTTGATGGTAATATTGGCAGTGAATGTTGCGCCTGTGCAACCACCCACCGAAGGCGTAACCGTATAACTCGCAACAGCAGCCGAAGCACCTGTAAGTGTGAGTGTCTGTGAAATAGAAGCCTGAGGTGTGCTTTGAGCCGAACCACCCGTGAAGCCCGTACCGGTTGGCGCGCTCCAGGTGTAGGTGGTTCCTGCAGGTACTACTCCGTCGTCGACGTTAGTAGGTGAAGCGGTAAACACCACTCCGTCACATCCCTTACCTGTAAATGGCGAGGTGATAGCCGGTGTTTGATTGATAGTAGCTGTTACAGCGGTTCTAGTTGTCGAGCGACAACCGGATGCGATGTTGCGAGCCTCTGCGTAGTATATAGTAGTTGCAGAAATGTTCGGAGTTGTAAAGTTGAGCGTACCTGTTCCACTCGCCAATGGCGCACCACCGGTTGGGTTGGCAAACCAGTCAACCGTGTTGCCGCCGGTTACAGAGGCCGCAAGGGCAACCGTGCCTGCACCGCAACGTGAGTTGCCTGATGAGGTTGGCGCAGCCGGAGCCGGTGTAACCGTTACAGAAGCGGTTGTTGCAGAAGTTGAACAACCATAGTTGTTGGTAGCGGTAACTGTGTAGGTTGAACTAACCGATGGAGTAACCCCAGTTGGATCTTCCAAACCTGACGTAAATCCGGCCGGAGTTGAAGTCCAGCTAAATGCTGCTGCGGTCGAAGAGGATGTTACTGTTACTGAGTTTACAGCCCAATACCATCCCCAATCTGCAACGTAACGCAAACGGATATATACTACAGGCTGATTCAAGTATGCTGCAGTTAGAGGAATCGCAGCATTTGCAAATGCATTTCTTGAACCTTGAGTTGAAGTATACGACTGCAGCGTAAGCCACGTAGAACCATCCACACTTGCTTCAACAAACGCCTGGTCAGGAGTATCATTAAAGCGGAAATAATGATTCAAATTGATATTCGCCGCTGCGACACCCGTGGTGCTAAATGCAGGAGAAATTAATGAGGCATTGGTGCTACTTCCAATGCCCTGATCATCACTGTCGCTGAACATGAACGAAGAAGCATCGCTCGTAACGATGGTCTCTGCTCCGCTATTTCCATTGTTATAATTGTTGGCACGAATGGTCCATGCGGCATTAGCAGGTGTACCACCAGTAGAGTTGTTGACCGTTGTCCATGCGGGGTTGGCCGCGTTGAAGTTTTCGGTCAACATGGTATATGGCGTAGCCGAATTGGATGTAGCAGATGCATTCAGTGCTACACTAGCTCCGGCACAAATTGCAGTGGGCGAAACCGAAGCGGTCACACTCGTTGGCACCGGATTAACGGTAGCAACAACAGCTGTGCGCGTTGCAGAAGAGCAACCCGTTGTGGTGTTGCGCGCCGCTGCATAATACGTCGTGGTAGTTGAAATCGAAGGCGTGGTAAAGGTGGTTGTGCCTGTTCCACCTATTAGTGGTGATCCACCTGTTGCAGCTGCATACCAGTCGATGGTCGTTCCACCAACTGCAGTAGCGCTCAGGTTTAGGGTACCGGTGCCGCAGCGTGAGGCGGCTGTGCCTGTAGGTGCTGCCGGAAGAGCCACTACATTCACGGTTCGTGTGGCTGTTGCATTGGTGCAACCGCCGGTGCCCGTTACCGTGTATGTAATCGTGGAGGAGCCTGTTGCTACACCGGTAATTACACCTGTAGAGATGTTTACAGTCGCTACACCGGTGCTGCTCGATGTCCAAGCACCACCGGCATTTCCATTGGAGGTGAATGCTGTTGTGGCACCGATACAAACATCTTGAGTTCCGCTCAACGTACCTGCGTTTGGAGCAGCTGTTACGGTCACCGTGCGCGTGGCTGTTGCGTTGGTTGCGCAAGGAGAGGTCGCTGTTACGGTGTACGTGATGGTTGCAGTACCTGCAGCTACGCCGGATATTGCGCCGGTTGAAGCGTTTACGGTAGCTACCGCCGGGTTGCTCGAAGTCCAGGAGCCACCTGTGTTACCATTGCTCGTGAAAGTGGTTGTTCCACCCACACAAATACCTTGAGTACCGCTTACGGTGCCTGCGTTGGGAGCTGCCGTTACGGTTACTGTGCGTGTGGTTGTTGCATTGTTGCAACCTACCGTGTAGGTGATGGTAGCTGTTCCTGCTGCCACGCCGGTTACCACTCCTGAGGAAGCGTTAACCGTAGCAATGCCGGTATTGCCTGATGTCCATGTACCACCGCTAGTTCCATTCGATGTGAACGTAGTCGTGCCACCTGAGCAAATTGCCTGCGTTCCGCTGAGTGTTCCCGCGCTAGATGTCGCGGTCACGGTTACTGTGCGGGTAGCGGTTGAAACAGGGCATCCACCTGCTGCCGCGATAGTATACGTAATAGTCGCTGTTCCGGCGCCCACGCCGGTTACAACTCCTGTAGAGCTGTTTACTGTTGCAATCGATGTATTGCTCGATGACCATGTTCCACCACCGTTGCCATCGGTTGTAAACGTGGTAGTTGCCGAAGTGCAAATGGCTTGCGTTCCGGATAAGGTTCCTGCTGTTGCGCAAGGGCGCAGAACTAAGAACATCGCACCCCAACGATCCTGTGCCGACATATTCACAGTACCGTTACCCGTTGAACCGGCCGTGGTTTTAAGGGCCCATGCCGCACCAAT
>JBIKSC010000104.1:0-8602 GCA_044348775.1 Flavobacteriales bacterium
AATGAACCGTTACGAAACTGTTTTCATTTTGACTCCCGTGCTGTCTGAAGAGCAGGCAGCGGAAACAGTAGATAAGTTCAAGAAGTTTTTGAAGGGCAAGGGCGCCTCTATCAAGCACGAAGAAAATTGGGGCTTGAGAAAGTTGGCTTACCCTATCCAGAAGAAAACGACTGGCTTCTACTATTTGATGGAGTTCGAAGCACCCGGTGAGGCTATCACCCCATTCGAAACCGAATTCCGCCGCGATGAGCGCGTATTGCGCTTCCTCACGACTGCTATGGACAAGTTCCACTTGCTGTATGCAGAGAGCCGTCGCAACAAGGCTAAGGAAAAGAAAGAAACCAAAGCCGAAGCTTAATCTTCATTAACCCGCAAAAACAGAAAAAAATGGCTGACGAAATTCGTTATCTGAATCCGATCGATATCGAGACCAAACAGGAAAAATACTGCCGCTTCAAGAAGCACGGTATCAAGTATATCGATTACAAAGACGCAGACTTCTTGTTGAAGCTGTGCAATGAACAAGGTAAGCTTCTGCCACGCCGCCTTACAGGTACTTCTTTGAAGTATCAGCGTAAAGTAGCTCAAGCAGTTAAAAAGGCCCGTCACCTGGCCCTTATGCCTTACGTAGCAGACATGTTGAAATAATCACACGGAGGGAATAATCATGGAAGTAATTCTGAAATCAAACATCGAAAAACTAGGCGCCAAAGACGAAGTAGTCGTTGTGAAGCCCGGTTATGCTCGCAATTACCTCATCCCACGTGGATACGCTATTGCAGCAACAGAAAGCGCTAAGAAAATGCTCTCTGAAAACTTGAAGCAACGTGCTCACAAAGAGACCAAGATTTTGGCTGAAGCTCAGGCTACTGCTGATAAGCTCGGTGCACTCGAAGTGAAAATCGGCACCAAGGCATCTGAAACCGGAAAGATTTTCGGTTCAGTAAATACCATTCAATTGTCGGAAGCCCTCGCGAAAGCAGGCTTCAACATCGACCGCAAGAGCATCAGCTTGTCTGACGACAACATCAAGATGCTCGGCGCTTACGAAGCCAAAGTGAAACTTCACAAAGAAGTTTCTGCTGTGGTGAAGTTTGAAGTGGTTGCCGAATAAGAAACGACATCATCACGATCTATGAAAAAAGGCTGTCTCGAAAGGGGCGGCCTTTTTTTAGGGGTAAGGGGTGATCGGAATAGGGGTAATCACCTTATCCCTTTTCCGATTACCCCTTTTCCGATTACCCAATGGCCTTCAATCCAAAACACCGCCCCATCTTTCAAATCGAACACCCGACACGAATCGCGCAGTTGCGTGCTAAGCCATGATCGACGTTTACGCGAAAGGTTATTTCCCAGTATGACCGTGCGACCATGCACCTTGCGAAGCTCTTCTCTCTTCCAAAAATGAGGTCTACCCGTATCAGTGAAATACACCACAACCGCAGTATCGAGTGCTGAACAATACCGAAGCGAACTATCAGCAATCAGCAACAAACAATCGTTGACCTGCATCCATGGATAGTTGGAAATGATGTTGGATGTCGCAGAGGAACTGCCCCACTCTAGTGTATCGCACACATTTGATTCCAGACTCAAACGGTAATTCAACAGGCGGTTATCCTTCATGGGATCTGTACTGATGATACTGAGATCACCTTGATTGTATGCGCTAATACTTTCACCGGAAAACGAACTGTGTATGCAAACCTCCGCTTGTTGTTGTTTTCGAATTAACTGAATGGTATTACCGGCAATCCAAATCGAAATCAATCCCAGACTCCAAAGCACTGCACGTCTATTTCGATCCAACAACGTAATGCACAACGTCACGATGAGTACTGCACACAAGAGAGCCTCCCACGACTCCCAATAAATCTGGTCAATAAGTGCATAAGGCCAACCGGCCGACCACTGCATGAGGTCGTTCATGATACGCGTGAGCAGACCAAGCGAACCACCGACAAAAGAAGCAAGCGGCGCATAAGCAAGTGCAGCAAAAAACAATAACGCGAGGTAAAGTATAATTGTAGACAATGGAATGACTATCGCATTAGTAACAACGAACCAGGTTGGGAATTGATTGAACAAGTAAAGCGTCAGCGGCATCGTAGCCAATTGCGCAGAAATCGAAATACTCGAAAGTTCCCACAGCCATTTTCCAAAGCGCGATTTTAAATAGACCATTCGATGTAGCGAAGGATGAATGGCCGCGATTCCAATCACAGCTAAATATGACAGCATGAATCCCATGCTGAAAGCAATCTGCGGATCGAAGACCAAAAGCAATAGCGCAGATGCTGCCATTGTGTTGTAGTTGGTATTGCGCATGCCGTAATTGTCGGCCACGATTACAAATGAAAACATCCATGCTGCGCGTAATACAGAAGGAGAAAAACCGGTCATTGCAGCGTAAAACCACAACAACACCGTGGGCACAATGGTCTTCAGCTTGCGTGCTTTTCCCATGCCCCACAAACGCTCAAACAACGGCTTCAGCAACATGTAAATGAGCGCCACGTGCAAACCCGAAACCGCCAGCACATGCACCACACCGGCGCTAGCGTAGGTTTGCATTACCTCTCTATCTATGGCCGATGATTTCCCCAACACAAGTGCCGACAACACACCCATCTCACGAGGCTCAATTGCCGAAATCGACAATTCATGAAGCATCTGTTCGCGCCAACGAATGAATGTTCCGTGAATGGTCGTATTGTGCAATGAAGAGTCTAAACACCATTTATCGGAAGGCACATAGCCCTGCAGCCAAACATCTTGTGTGCTCATGTAAGAGGCATAATCGAACTCCAACGGATTGCGCGGACCGTCTACAAACTGTGGTGTAAAGCAAGCCACAATCACATCATCGACATGCAACGAATGCAGCTGCGAACTATCCCGCTCGATTGTCAGCGAAATCAATCCTCTACAGCCTATCTTCTTTCCCGCTGAATCCACACTCACCACCTCACCCCGTACCTTGTATCGACCATTGTTTTCCAAAGGCTCATCGGTGAGTCGAATGGCCATTGTGCCTCTTTTGCCGGTATACTTCAGAGCATGCCATGCATCCCCTCTTCTATCCGTTATACGCAGCATACCCGCACCTATTATGAGCCACAAGCAGGAATAAAATATGCCGATGTGAAATGAAGTATGGACCTTATTCCAATGTCGGTTAATGCCCCAACGCATGAAAAAATAGACCGCATAACCAACGAGTACGAACGAACACAGGGTTTCAAAATACGGCAGGTCAAAACCATAAATCCCCGCCAACAGGGGAAGTGCAATGCGCAACAAGGGTGAACGCAACCAAAGCTCAAGAATAGACATGCAGCAACTATTTGAAGCATGAAGTTCTATGAGCTCTCTGCGAGAAACAAAATGTTGTTATGCCATACCGACAGGAATAATCAACGATTAAAATCGTTTGGATCTAAATCAGTGAAACGACGTTTTTTCAGAAGGAAAAAGTGCTTAAGAATACTTTGATTATAAACGCCTGTGAGGTTCGGCTCGACAATAGCCAACTCTTCCTTTCGTCGCTTGCGTTGCAGTGTGCGCATGTTTCCGTAGAAACTAAAATGCGCCTTCAACACTGCGGTGAAGTGACTCCACTTTCCTTCAGTAATGAAGCGCAGTCCTGCGATACCATCGAGCAGCATGCGGCGCACGAGCTTCACGCGCAAGTTACTGGTGTGATAATTCTTCACCAGCATGTACAAGTTATTTCGAAAGTTGAGATAGGTCTTGAAAGGACTCTGCCTATCGAGCGTTCCGCCACCGTAATGATAGACTTTCGAATCGCGACATGCACCCACCTTGTACCCGCGATTCTTCAAGCGCCAACACAAATCGATCTCCTCCATATGTGCGAAGAAATCTTCGTCGAGCCCACCTACTTCCAGCCATGCATCGCGTCGAATAAACATGGCTGCACCTGAAGCCCAAAAGACTTCTTCATTCTGGCTATACTGCCCTAAATCCTTCTCGAACTCAAAGAACACTCGTCCGGCACAAAACGCATAGGCATCCTTATCGATATAACCTCCTGCAGCACCGGCATATTCGAACCACTCCTTGCGATGAAAATCAAGAATTTTAGGCTGACATGCAACCATGCGCGGAGTGTCATCCATATACCGCAGCACAGGTGCAATCCAATCGGGTGTTACTTCCACATCCGAATTCAACAGCACATAAAATTCGTGAGATACTTTGCGGAGTCCGTGATTATATCCTCCAGCGAAACCATAATTCTTATCCAATTCAACTATTTGCACTGAAGGAAACTCACTGCGCAGAATTGCCAACGATTGATCGGTTGAAGCATTATCAATAACCACAACATCGGCCAAAGCCTCACTATACTGCACGACACCGGGCAAAAACTGTCGGAGGAATTTCTCCCCGTTCCAATTCAATATGACCACCGCGACGCGTTTCATTTTCATTGAATCAATGAGGACTATACCACAGGTTTTCGATTTCGTCGCGACTGTTGGTATCGGTTCTGTTGTTGGCATTGCGAATGGAGGAATCACCCATGTTTAAGGCCGTAGGACGCGAACGTACCATTTCCTTCCAGTTGAAATTCTTGGTCTCCTCAGGCACATCGCTGTGCAGCAAATCCATATCGCCCATCAGCGTTGTATCGTAGAAAAGGAAGCGACGGTTATGCAGGTTGTTATCGGTCGAATAGTAATGCCAGATTTCAAAGGGCCAATAATCCACTTCGTTGTTACGCACGATGCGCGTGTTAGGCGGACCGTATTGGAGATACACACGTCCCCGATCGGTTTGCCAGCCCTTCTTGATGCGTGTTTCAAAATTGTCCCTTACAATCTCAATCTTTGCAGCGTACTCTAACCACGCAGCCTCCGGATTTTCAGGATTACGCTTCCACCAAAATGAATAAAAGAAGCTTTGCATGGTGGTCAAATCAGCCCTGGGGATTTGGCGATCGATAGCATCGCGGTCAACATCTTTCGCAATCGGAATGTGATAGAATAAAATTTGTCGCAGCGAATCAGCATTGGTGAATTGAGAAGCAAAAGACAAGGAGACTTGCGCAGCGCTAACCTCCGCTGTCGTGGTTGCATCTGGTAGGTCAGCAATTTTATTGCGGGCAAACTCGCGCTCTCGTAAAGCGACTAGATTGTTTTCGCGGTCGCGCACTTCAACGCGAAGTTTGTACTGCCCGGCTGGAACGTCTGATAGATCAAGCGTTTGCAACATAGGAACAACCGATGCAGCCTTCTCCTTCTTGACTCGCTTGCAAAATTCCACCGAGTTATCCTTCATATTCACAATGCAAATCGTCGTCACAAAAGGACTACCTGCTCCCCAGACACTATCGGTACGATAGATTTCCGCGTAGTAAATGAGACTGTTGAGCGATGTTCCGAAATAGCTACTCACAAAAGGAATCATGTCGTATCCCGACTTGCTGAAGGCATTGGCCTCCATCGACTGTCGATAGGCACTCACCCATTCAATATCGGAAATGAAAACACCTTTTGCAGGCAACACCACTTCAATTTTCTGCACGAGCGATTCCGGTGACTTTTGTGCGGCGTTTATGTCGCGCACCTCAATTTCTAAATCGTAATTGCCTGCGGGAACTGCAAAACGTTCAATAGAGAGAAAGTCAGACTTTTCACTTCCCAACACCACCGGTCCGTCGACCATTACCTTGCGGGCATCCACAATGGAACCTGCACGCATGAGCACCAGCGTAAGCTCGGCGTGAGCCTGCACATAACCCGAATCGAGCAACTGATGTTCGAATGTGGAGGCGTCGAATGAGGTCACGAACTCCGCATATGGGCCAATGCCGGGAGCGAAAAACACCCGGTAGTCGAACGTAACACGCAAGGCCAACAACTGCGCACTTGCCACCAGCAAGCACATCAACAAAGTCAATTTTCGCATCAAAAGCAACATGTGGGTAAAGGTAATTCCCAAATGCCTTTGGCAAATGATAAAGTGCCAAATGAAGCAAAAGACTCGTTGCTTACTTTCGTAGCATACCGATTAGACTATGTCACGCTTTCCGTTTCAATTGACCACTGCTGCCGACTACCATGCAGCCTGCCGTTTCAGCGAAGCATCTCCCGAAGCTTTTTGGGAAGATGTTGCCTCGCACTTTCAATGGCGAAAGCCTTGGCAAACTGCGCTGGAGTGGAATTTCAAAGAACCCCGTGTGAAATGGTTTATAGGCGGTGAGCTGAACATTACAGAGAATTGTATTGACCGTCATTTGAAAAGCCACGCCGACCAAACGGCTATTATTTGGGAGCCCAACGAACCCCATGAAAAGGCAAAGCACATTAGCTATCAGGAACTCCACGACGAAGTGTGCCGCATGGCCAACGTACTAACTGAATTGGGCGTAAGCAAAGGCGACCGTGTGTGCATCTACATGCCCATGATACCCGAACTGGCCTATGCTGTTTTGGCCTGCGCGCGAATGGGGGCCATTCATTCTGTTGTTTTCGCGGGATTTAGCGCCAACTCAGTAGCCGACCGTATCAACGACAGTAGCTGCAAGGTTGTCATTACTTCTGATGCTATGAGTCGCGGTGCTAAGCAAATCGCGGTGAAAGCCATTGTCGATGAAGCAATCACGCAATGCACATCGGTAGAACACGTGTTGGTTGTTAATCGCATGAACTGGGAAGTGCCGATGATTGAAGGGCGTGATGTCAACTATGAAAAAGCACGCGCTCATGCAGCACCGCATTTCGAACCCGTTTCGATGCAAAGCGAAGATCCGCTTTTCATTCTCTACACCAGCGGCAGCACAGGAAAGCCTAAAGGAGTGTTGCATACCTGTGGCGGTTACATGGTGTATGCCGGCTATACGTTCAGCAATGTGTTTCAATACAAACCAGGAGAAATTCATTGGTGCACGGCCGATATAGGTTGGGTAACAGGCCACAGCTACATCCTCTACGGGCCACTCTTGAATGGAGCTACGACATTGATGTTTGAAGGAATACCTACCTATCCCGACGCAGGAAGATTTTGGGAAGTCGTAGACAAGCACCGCGTGAATATTTTCTACACAGCGCCCACCGCGATTCGCTCGCTGATGTCGGCAGGAATCGACCACGTGCTCCCCTACTCGCTTCAAACACTGCGGGTATTAGGTTCGGTTGGCGAACCTATCAATGAAGAAGCATGGCATTGGTACGACACGAACATTGGTAAAAATCGATGCGCCATTGTGGACACTTTCTGGCAAACCGAAACAGGGGGCATCATGCTCACCTCGTGCGCAGGTGTTACCGAATCGAAACCCGCCTTGGCCGGACTGCCTATGCCGGGTGTGCAACCCATACTCGTTGATGCCAATGGCAACGAAATCGAAGGCAACGGCGTGGAAGGACACTTGTGTTTCAAGTTCCCGTGGCCATCTATCCTTCGCAGCACCTGGGGCGATCATGAGCGCTGCCGACAGACCTATTTCTCGACCTACCCCAACCTCTACTTCACCGGCGATGGTGCGCGCAGAGACGAAGATGGCCTTTACCGCATCATCGGTCGCGTCGATGATGTCATCAACGTGAGCGGCCATCGCTTTGGCACCGCCGAAATCGAAAACGCTATCAATCAAAACAAGAGCGTAGTTGAAAGTGCGGTGGTGGGTTATCCGCACGATATAAAAGGACAAGGCATTTACGCCTATGTAATTCTCGCCAATGGCAGTGAGGCGAATCAAGACATGCGCGATCGTATCATCGAAACTGTTGCGCACGAGATAGGCCGCATTGCCAAGCCCGATGTAATTCAATTTGTGAGCGGCCTTCCTAAAACACGTTCAGGAAAAATCATGCGCCGCATTCTGCGCAAAGTGGCCGAGGGCGATGTGAGTTCGTTGGGCGATACGACGACGTTGCTCGACCCTGCGGTGGTGGAGGAGATTGTGAAAGGGGCAGGCGTTAAGGGGTAAGGGGTAAGGGGTAAGGGAAGTACTCATTCTCATTGTGTTTCTGTTTCTCATTCTAACTTTTTCTGAAACAGAAACAGAATGAGAATGAGAAATACCAACCTCACTGATCAGAGTAGCTTTTCCTGAATTATAAATTGTTTGTGCAGCACATGTGTGATAATTTCGCGGCCGTGATTCGTTTCTTCACAATACCGATTGTTCTTCTTTTTTTCTGCACTTTTTCGCTCAAAACGATTGTTCTTATTCAATTTGAAATCAATCGTTCTTACATCGAAAAAGAATTGTGCGAGAAGAAAGACGAGGTGAACAACTGCTGTAAAGGCAATTGTTACCTGAATAAACAATTGGAAAAAACAAACACACAATCGTTGCCCCTTCAACCAAAGTATCCGGATCAAAAAGAGCTGGTGTTCCATGTTGAATGTGAATCTGCGAGTATTCCAATTCCTAGCATGCTCTTTCTTAAGGCAAGGGCCTTAAACGAAGAGACTTTCTATTGTGCCCACTTGGAAAGTTTGAAACATCCGCCTGCTCTGTAGGCTGAGAATACTGTTTCAAACTAATTCATTTTTTCAATTATGAAATATGCTCTTTTGGCTATTTTACTTACAATAGCTGCAAAGGGGTTACATGCTTGCGATG
>JBIKSC010000105.1:0-8560 GCA_044348775.1 Flavobacteriales bacterium
GTGCGGACGGGAAGATCGTCATCGAAATACCGCAAGCATCCACTCAACAGGAACGCTCTCACGTGCGTGTCTTTGCCGACAACGGCAAGACTCGATACAACGATGTGCTCATTCCGTTGCAAAACGGAAAGGTGATTACAAACGCCGCAGAGCTCAACCGCAGCGACCTGCGCAATACAATCATGTACTTTGTGATGGTTGATCGCTTTGTGAACGGAGACACTTCCAACGACCGTCCAACGGCCGACTCCACCATTCACCCCAAGGCGAACAACCTTGGCGGCGACCTGCAAGGAATAACGCAAAAGATTAAGGACGGCTATTTCGAGAAGTTGGGCATCAACACCATTTGGATTTCGCCCATCACCACCAATGCCGAGGGAGCCTGGGGCTTGTGGAATAAAGGCGTAACCAGCACGTTTTCGGCCTACCACGGCTATTGGCCAACGGCACTGCGCAGCATCGACAATCGATTTGGCAATAAAGCAGCGATGGACGAACTGCTGAAAACAGCGCATGCCAGCAACATGAATGTTATACTTGACTACGTGGCGCATCACGTGCATCAGGAACATCCGCTTTACAAACAGAAGCCCGAGTGGACTACTCCACTTTATCTCCCAGATGGCACCATGAACACCGAGAAGTGGGATGAGCATCGCCTTACCACTTGGTTCGATACCTTCTTACCTACTTGGAAATTTGCCGACCACTCTGTGGTGGAAGCCCTTACTGACACTGCCATGTATTGGGTCGAAAACTATGACCTCGATGGTTTCCGTCATGATGCGACCAAGCACATCAACGAAGACTTTTGGCGCACACTCACCAAGAAAGTGAAGGGTTATCGAGCGCAACATCCTGGTCGCAATGTCTACCAAATAGGCGAAACCTACGGAAGTCCGGAGTTGATTTCATCGTACATCAGCAGCGGGCAGATGGACGCGCAATTCGATTTCAACTTGTATGATGCCGCTGTGGATGCATTCGCTAAACCAGAAACCAACTTCACCAATTTGGAGCGCGTGCTTGAGGAGAGCATGAGCTATTACGGCAGTCACCACGTGATGGGAAATATTACGGGCAATCAAGACCGTGCGCGTTTCACCTCCTATGCCGACGGTTCAGTGCAGTTTTCAGAAGACGCCAAACTTGCCGGCTGGACACGCGACATACAGAACAGCGACAGCGCAGGCTACCAAAACATGGAAATGCTGATGGCATTTTTGATGACGACTCCCGGCGTGCCTTGCATCTATTACGGCGACGAAATTGGCATGCCCGGCGGCAACGACCCCGACAACCGTCGCATGATGCACTTTGGCGATTGGAATACACCACAAGCAAAGTTGCAAGCAGCTACTCAAAAGCTGGTTAACCTGCGTCGTACGAACATGGCGCTCACGTATGGAGAAACCGAAATACTTCACAACAACAATGGATTGCTGGTGATCGGCAGAAGGTATTTTGACAGCGCAGCGATTATTGTATTGAATAAAGGCATGAGCACCGATACTATTTCTGTTGAATTGCCTAAAAGCTATCAAGCTGTAGCTCAAGGTCTAAATCAAAACAATATACGCATCAACGGCAATCAAATCGAAATTCAAATCGGAGCAACAGGATACAATGTTTTTTATAAGTAAAAAAAACGGATTACGCCCCTTGCATCAAGCAATTCGTAATCCGTAATTCGTAATTCGTAATCCGTAATTTGTAATCCGTAATTTGTAATTTGTAATCTCTTACTCCCCTTCTCCCAACTCCTCCACCTTTTTGAGCTCCTCATCAATCATATCTTCAATCGCTTTTCTTTCAGCGTCATTGAGTTTGGCGTTAAGCTTGGCTTGACGCTTCAAAAAGCGATACATGTCGCGCTTGTGTATTTCATAGGCGATATACACCGTGTACTTTCCTTCCGCATTGAGGTATTTCTCCTCGCCAATTTTACGGAGGTCGGCAATAGTGGTATTGGTGACTTCACGGATTAAGGACTGGAACTTATCGTTGATTTCGCTGCCGCTGTTCGTTTCATTTTCATGCAGATACTGATCAGTAACCACCTTCATGCGCGTTTCCACTTGTTGTGCAAGTTCTTTCTTGGCTTGAAGATCGGCCTTGTTCTTTGCAATGTTTTCATCGGAACTATCGCCCTTGCCCTTGGCGCGGAAGTAACGCGAGGTGCTCTCATATTTATTGCCCGAAAATGGCTCCTTCACCTTCTCGCCCATGGGTGAGGTCGACTTGCATGCTTGAAGAACTAGAATAAGGACCAAGCTGGGTATCAGACAAAAATTCTTGAAAGCTTTCATGATAAATTGGATTTAATTTGGCGCAAACTTGGGAAAAATTATGCCAAGTACGCATGCCCGATGATAAAAGATGTACACCCTGTTTTGAGAGCCGCTACTGAACATGACCTGTCGGATATCTTGGCCATCTACAACGAAGCCATCGCAAACACAACCGCCATCTATGAATACAGTGCGTTCGACGATGCCTACATTCAGCACTGGTGGGCGCAAAAAAAACAATCATTACATCCAGTTCTTGTAGCTGAATTTGAAAGTCGAGTAGCAGCCTTTGCAACCTACGGAGTGTTTCGCGCGCGAGCAGCCTACCGCACCACGATGGAACATTCGGTGTATGTGCACCCATCGTTTCAACAACGTGGAATTGGTCGGCTGTTGTTGAAGGCCATCGAGCAAGAAGCTCGAAACAGAGGCGTGCATGTTCTCATTGGCGGAATCGACGCTGAGAATCACACAAGCATTCGGCTGCATGAACAGGAGGGGTTCACACAAGCCGCTCACCTGCACGAGGTCGCATTCAAATTCGAGCGCTGGTTGGACCTCGTGTTGATGGAGAAGAAACTGTAGTGTGGACGAGTTCGAACCTTAATTTAGCGCCCCATGATTTCCGATAAGAAACCGGTTCAAGACTTCATTCAATTACTGGATCAGCACGGTATTCGGGAGATCATTATTTGTCCGGGTTCCAGAAACGCTCCTTTCAGCATCAGCCTTGCGAACGATAAGCGATTTCGAGTGCACAGTATTGTAGATGAAAGAAGTGCCGCTTTTGTTGCACTGGGCATGGCTCAGCAACTGAACCATCCGGTACTTATCATTTGCACAAGTGGAACAGCCGCTCTCAACTTCGCACCTGCCATAGCCGAGGCCTATTACCAACGCTTGCCTTTGTTGGTGGTCACAGCCGACCGGCCTTTTGAATGGATTGACCAGGGCGAAGGACAAAGCATTCGGCAGCGCGACGTGTATCGCAATTACGTGAAGGCATCGTATGAAATTGCAGAAGAAGCCTCGGAAGGAGACTTGGTGTGGTTCAACGTGCGCGTCATGGATGAGGCTATGCGCCTTGCCAATGAAGGTGTGCGAGGTCCGGTGCATATCAATTTCCCGTTGCGCGAGCCTCTTTACAATCTAACAGACTCACCGCAACAATCGGCCAAGATGATTACCCGCGCGAATGCGCAGTTGCGTCTTTCGGAAAAGGAATTGGCGACATTGCGCGCGAGTGTAGAACATGCTCAACGAGTGATGGTGCTTGCCGGACAAATGCAGGCCGATGAAGGTATGCTTCAAGCCATTGCTGCTTTTGGTAAGCGAAGCAATGTAGCTGTTTTCACAGAAGCTCACAGCAATCTGGCTGATGACTCGTTCGTCACTACCATCGACCGTTTTTTAGCCGGACTAAACGATAACGACAAGGCTTACCTGCAACCCGACCTTCTCATTACGGTGGGTCATAATCTCATCTCGAGGAAGATAAAAGCCCTTTTACGCAAAGGAAACTTCGAGCACTGGCATGTCGACATCAGCGGAGAAGGGCTCGATACGGTTAAGAAGCTCAGTAAAGTGATACCCCTCACCCCTACAGAGTTTTTTGAGAACATGAACGGAGCGGATACCGGTATAAGCTCTTCCTACCGCGAAACTATTTTGCGATGGAACAGCATTACAGCGCAAGCCGCGAGCGCATTCATGACTCAGGCGACTTGGAGCGACTTGCAAGCGTTTAATCACATACAACCGGCGCTCCCTTCGGGCAGCGACGTGCAAATGGGTAACAGCTCAGCCGTACGTTATATACTATTGCACGATGCCCGCCCCGACCTGCGTTACTTCGGCAATCGCGGAGTGGCCGGTATCGATGGCTGCACCAGCACAGCCATAGGAGCTACGCATGTATCAGGCAAGCTCACCACCTTGATAAGCGGCGACATTGCCTTCTTTTACGACAGCAATGCCTTTTGGAATAACCTGCCTAAAACGAACCTTCGGATTATTATAGTCAACAACGGCGGTGGTGGTATTTTCCGCATCATCGACGGCCCCGACCCGGACTCACAGGCCCTGGAAACGTACTTTGAAACCGCCCATACCCGCAGCGCAGCAGGCCTAGCAGCAATGTATAATATTCCATTTCAAAGCGCCAGCGATGCACAATCGCTCACCGATGGCTTGAATTGGCTTTATGAGCAGGAAGGCTGTACTATTCTAGAAGTAAACACACCTCGCCTGGAGAATAGCCCGGTGTTGAAGGCGTATTTTGAGTTTATACGGAGAGAGGTACAATGAGTGTTTTATGATAAAGTCGGCACCTACGGCCCTTACCAAAATAGAACGGTAATAAGTCGCAACGAGTAATGAAACCACGTCTACATTACCAGGAAATCCCCCGACCTAACACCTAATACCTATCCCCTTTTACCTATCCCCTAATCCCTATTCCCTAACTATTTTCGCGACCGATTGTTATTGACCTCAGACAACACGACTATGAGAAACTGGACCCCCATAAAAGAATACACCGACATTCGGTTTGAATACTTTGAAGGCATTGCGAAAATCACCATCAACCGTCCGCAGGTGTACAACGCATTTCGCCCCGAAACCAATATGGAGATGATTGAAGCCATGGACATTGCGCGTGAGCGCAGCGACATCGCGGTTATTGTGCTTACAGGCGAAGGCGACAAAGCGTTTTGCAGTGGTGGTGATCAGAACGTAAAGGGTGTGGGAGGCTACATAGGCGAAGACGGAGTTCCTCGCCTGAACGTACTCGATCTGCACAAGCGCATCCGCGAAATGCCGAAGCCTGTGATTGCAATGGTGAACGGTTACGCCATCGGCGGAGGACACGTGTTGCACGTGGTGTGCGACATTACCATTGCTTCCGACAATGCTCGCTTCGGTCAGACAGGTCCTAAGGTGGGCAGCTTTGATGCCGGCTTTGGATCGAACTACCTTGCACGTCACGTGGGTCAGAAGAAGGCCCGTGAAATCTGGTTCCTTTGCGAACAATATACTGCTGCCGAGGCCGAAGACATGGGTATGGTGAACAAAGTGGTACCGCTCGCTCAACTCGAAGACGAAACAGTACGCTGGTGCAAAACGATGATGAAACGCAGTCCGCTTGCCTTGCGCATGATCAAACGTGGACTCAACGCCGAGCTCGATGGTCAGCGCGGACTCATGGAATTTGCCGGTGACGCCACCCTACTCTACTATTTGACCGAAGAGGCACAGGAGGGCAAGCGCGCATTCCTCGAAAAGCGCGATCCCGACTTCCAAAAGTTTCCGAAGTTTCCATAACCGCCATGAAGAAATGGATTCAGGCTATGCGTTTGCGCACGTTGCCGCTCGCTGCCTCGTGCATCCTGGCGGGTGCTGCGGCGGCTAAAACGCTCGGTGAAATCAATGGAGTTGTATTGGCTCTTACCCTTGCTACTACGTTTCTGCTACAAATACTTTCGAATCTGGCCAACGATTACGGCGATTACAGCCACGGTGTTGACAACGAACAGCGTGTAGGCCCAACACGAGCTTTGCAAAGTGGCGCGATTAGCCAAGCTCAAATGAAACGAGCGCTGATAATCACTACAGCCCTCACACTTCTGAGCGGCATGTATCTGTTGTGGGTCGTCTTTTCTCCGAAAGCTCAATTTGTGCAAGCACTTCTTATGTTGCTATTGGGTTTTGGGGCAATTGCTGCTGCTATCAAGTATACTGTAGGCAGCAATCCATATGGATATCGAGGCTTGGGCGATCTATTTGTTTTTCTGTTCTTCGGACCGGTGGGTGTATTGGGTACATGCTTCTTGCTCACCGGTGTACTGACTGCTTCACCGATGCTGTTGGCTATGACTACCGGATTATACAGCACAGCCGTGCTCAACTTAAACAACTTGCGCGACCATGTGAACGACGCTGCATCGGGAAAGCAAACGCTGGTAGTGAAAATGGGATTTCGCAATGGAAAGGTGTACCAAACCATTCTCATTCTTATAGGCTCACTCTCGCTTTGTTGCTGGATCTTCCTTAATGCACAGTCTACATTGGCTTGGATCCCTGTCATTGCCGCTCTTGGACAATGCGCCTTGCTGCTGACCGTTTGGAAGACACAGCAACCGGCATTATTGGATCCTTTGCTGAAAAAGGTTGCTATTCTCTCCTTGTTGAGTTCCTTGTTGCTGGTTTTCACGAGCTGATTTACTCTAAAAAAAAACCGCATCCATTATAGAATGCGGTTTTCAAGAATGATTATTCGGGATAGTTATGAAACCTCCTTTTTACTTGTCTTGCAGAATATTGAAGTAAAGACCTGCATTAAATCCTGCCGAAAGTATCGCTGTCGAAGAGATAGCAACTGAGCTACCATACCCTGGGCTCCAAGCCACAGCAGCATCTGTGAAATACATAGGAGCAAGCAATTGTGCTTGCAGGCGAATACCCAAGCGGTCAATAATCGAAATCTTAACACCTGCAACAGCTGAAACGGTGAAACGCCAGTCCTCGATAGCAAATTCAGGTTGATAAACGGTAACACCAAGCATCAATCCGCCATACGGACGAATGCGATCTTTGTCGGCCTCCTTCATTGGACCTACAAGTACATTGTGAATTTTCAGATTGCCTGCATCCCAGATAGTATTGCTTTGGTAATCGTAGTAATTCAAACCTGCTTCTTTGTAGTTGTATTGCACCTCGAGCCATGATTTACCTGCCGCACTTGGGCCGCGTCCGAATGTCAACGTACCGCCATAGTTCGTGCCGTAGCTGGTGCGAAGACGGCCGTAGTACACATCCAGAGAAGAAGGTGTTTGGTGACCGTAATAACCCGCCAATTGAAGGTTCTGTGCCATTGACGAAAGGCTGAGGAGAACAGAGAGAGTTAAAAGTAGAAATGCTTTTTTCATAATGTAGAATAATTGTGGTAATATCTTATGTGTATTAGTTACTTATATAATGTCGAGCACCTTAGGGCGAAAGGTTAACGTCCACCTCCTAAAGCTCTGTATAAATCCACGTGAGCATTCAAGTATTGCTGTTGAAGACTTGATACGATTAATTCAATTTCAAATAAAGAACGCTGCACATCGATTACTTCTAAATAGGAAGTATAACCATCGTTGTACCTAGCCTGACTCAAGGTAAGGGCCATTCTTGCAGTGGTCTCCTGGCGCTTACGCGAGGCTAGCTCCTTATCGATTGTTTCAATAGTAATGAGTGCGTTTTCTACTTCCTGCAGTGCACGCAGGTATACCTGCTGATAGTGATAAGCAGCCACTTCTGCTGACTTCTGCTGTGCCGTTATCCTCCGTTTGTTCCTGCCGAATTCGAAAATAGGCCCCAACAAATTTTGAGTTAGCGATGATATCAATGCGTCGGAGCTTACCAAGTTCGAAAGCTCAGCACTGGCCAATCCTCCACCTGCAGTTAGTGAGAGTGATGGATAACGTAATGCAACGGCTACCCCAATCTTCTCAACTTCACGCTTATAATTGAACTCAGCTTGCTGCACGTCCGGGCGCTGACTGAGCAGACTTGAAGGGAGACCCGCCGGTATTGCCGGCATTGCAGGTTGTTCTGCATTGGTTGATCCACGACCTACTTTTCCGGGAGGATTTGCCAATAAATAAGAAAGGGCATTCTCGGTAATAGCTACGGCACGTGTATACGAATTGATGGAACTCACGGCACTTTCAACGAGCTGCCTGCTTTGCAACAAATCCCACTCACTGATGTATCCCTTCTTAAATCGCTCCTCGAGCACCAAAAGATCCTTCTGGCGGGTTTCGTATGTGGCATTCGAAATGGCGAGTCGATTATCAAAGTCGCGCAACTTATAATAAGCGTCAGCCACATTGGCGATGAGAGCGACCTGCACTGCTGAACGACCGGCTTCACTGGCCAAGAGATCATTCAAGGCAGCATTGCGCGAGTGCCTGATTTTCCCCCAAATATCAATTTCCCAGGACATACCCGCTCCGAGGGTATAGAGGGAAGTTGAACCAAGAGCATTGGATGATTGGCTCCCGGAAACCTGGTAACCGAAGGATGGAAACAATTGAGAAATGGCAATTCCATAATTGGCCGCAGCAATCTCAATGCGAGAAGCCGCCATTTTCAAGTCGTAATTCCTTTTGATCGCACTATCAATAAGACCTTGAAGGACAGGATCCGGATAGAAATTAGTCCACTTCAAAGCTCCGACAGAATCATTCGTATTGATGGCAGTAGTGGTGGTATTGAAA
>JBIKSC010000106.1:0-8507 GCA_044348775.1 Flavobacteriales bacterium
TCGACCGAGCGCACCTTCGATCGTGATACAATCGACATTGTGAAGCTGCGGGGCATCTTACTGGCCATGGCCGAGAATCTGGCCTTCCAGTTGCGCCGTGGCGACAAGCTTACTTCGTGCATCACCATCAAGATTCGATATTCCGATTTTCAGACTCACACGCAGCAATGCCGCATTCCGTTTACTTCTGCTGATCACCTCATTGTGCCGCGTGTGTTGGAGTTGTTCGATAAGATTTACAACCGGCGAATGCTCGTGCGCCTCATCGGTGTGAAGTTTAGCCATCTGGTAGGTGGTGGATATCAGATCAATCTGTTTGATGATACTGAGGAGCGCATCAATCTGTATCAAGCCATGGATAAGATGCGCGAAAAGTATGGCGACCGCGCCGTGGTAAGTGCCGCCGGAATGATGGCGAAGTCGATCGGTCGCTGGAATCCTTTTAATGGCGATGCTCCACCGTTGTTGGCTAATCGACGTCAATAATCCCCAGCTGCAGTGCTCAACAACCATTCGTACTACTCCCTGCGCTACGGCACGCTCGAACCCACGGCTGTGCTGGATGTGGCAGAGCAGTTAGGATATCACACACTGGCGCTTACCGATATCAATTGTACCGCAGGTATCATCGAGTTTTCACGTCTCGCACTGAAGAAGGGAATTAAACCGGTGGCAGGAATCGACTTTCGCAATGGCGTGCAGCAATGCTTTGTGGCATTGGCAAAAAACAATGATGGCTTTGCGGCGATGAACGAATATCTCTCCAGTTGCTTGCATGCAAAGGAGAGCTTTCCTCTGAAGGCACCGGCATGGACGGACGTAGCCGTGATTTATCCGCTGCGTTATTTCATGGATGGCAGTCTGAAGTCAGATGAGTTGAACGAAAACGAGTACATCGGTCTCAGCCTTCGCGAAATAGGGAGGCTTCGTTTTACGAAAATCACATTCAACAGCAAGAAGCTTGTCTGCATGCATCCGGCAACATTTGCTTCGAAGCGCGATTTCAATGCTCATCGCTTGCTGCGTGCCATCGACAACAATACGTTGTTGAGCAAGTTGCCGAAGGAGGAACAAGCCGATGCAGAGGATCGACTTTATTCGAAGGAACATACGTTGGAGGTACTCGATGAGTTTTCGTTTGCGTTCAACCAATCGGAAACATTGCTGGGGTCATGCTCGATAGATTTCGGTTTTAAAAGTGACACACATAAAAACTTATTGCATTACAGTTCGAGCGCCGACGAAGATGAATCCTTGTTGCTTTCACTTTGCAAAGAAGGCTTAGCGTATCGCTATCCGGATGCCGGCCCCGAAGTGATGCAGCGGCTGGAGAAGGAGTTGCATTTAATTCGCGAGAAGAAATTCGTTTCCTACTTTCTCATCAATTGGGATATTGTCAACTACGCGCGCAGCAAGGATTATTATTATGTAGGTCGTGGAAGTGGAGCCAACAGTATTGTGGCTTATTTACTCCGCATAACAGATGTTGATCCGCTTGAGCTCGATTTATACTTTGAGCGTTTCATCAATTTGTTTCGACAGTCACCACCCGATTTTGACATTGACTTTTCGTGGAAGGAACGAGAAGACATTACGCGTTACATTTTTGAGAAGTTCAGGAATGCGACGTTGTTAGGTGCGTTTAATACATTTCAATATTCTGCGGTGGTTCGTGAGCTGGGAAAAGTGTTTGGCTTACCAAAGTCGGATATCGACATGCTGAGCGACGGCAAATTCAATTACGAAGAACTTGATGCGATGCATCAGCAGGTGTTGCGCTATGCCTCGTATTTGAAAGATTTTCCGAACTACATCAGCATTCATTCTGCCGGAATTCTTATTACCGAGAAACCCATTTACTATTACGGAGCGACCTTTCTTCCTCCGAAAGGTTTTCCCACGGCGATGTTCGACATGCATCAGGCAGAAGATATTGGCATCAATAAACTGGACATTTTGTCGCAGCGTGGCTTAGGGAAAATTAAGGATACGCTTTCTATCATTCGTTATAATCAGCCGGAGAAGGCGGATATCGATATTCACGATATCAAACGCTTTAAGAATGATGCGACGTGCAATGAAATGTTGCGCCGTGGTGAAGCCTTGGGTTGTTTCTATGTTGAATCTCCTGCGATGCGAATGCTTTTGACGAAGCTGCAAACGCATAATTACATTGGACTCGTTGCCGCGAGTTCTGTGATCAGACCTGGTGTTTCATCATCGGGCATGATGCGCGCATACATCATACGTGAACGAATACCGGAACGACGAAGTGATGCCCCGGAACCACTAATGCGGCTGATGCCGGAGACACATGGAGTGATGGTGTATCAGGAAGACGTTATCAAGGTTGCACACGAGTTTGCGGGGCTAACATTGGCTGAGGCAGATGTGCTGCGCCGCGGCATGAGTGGAAAGTTTCGCGGACGAGATGAGTTTGAGCATGCACGCAATCGATTTCTGCAGGGCTCATTGGAGAAGGGCCATAGCGAAATATTGGTAAGAGATGTTTGGCGTCAGGTAGAAAGTTTTGCGGGATATGCCTTTGCCAAGGGACACAGTGCGAGTTATGCGGTTGAGAGTTATCAATGTCTTTTTTTGAAAGCTTACTTCCCATTGGAATACATGACAGCAACTATCAACAATTTCGGTGGGTTTTTCAAGACGGAAATCTATGTGCACGAAGCTCGCATGCACGGAGCGACAATTGAAGCGCCTTGTGTAAATGATTCAGGTGATGAAGCTATTATTCGGGGTACTATCATAGCGCTTGGGTTGCAAATGATTAAGGGATTGGAGCATGGCGTGCGTGATTCGATTGTAAAAGCCCGTTCAAATGGATTGTTTCAAACGTTGGATGACTTCCTGGATCGCGTAACAATGGGCTTGGAACAAGCCACGTTGCTGGCGCGAGCAGGTGCGCTGCGTTTTACCGGAATGGGTAAAAAGGAATTGTTGTGGCAATTACATTTTAAGTTGAGTGCGCAAGCACCGACGCCTTCCGAGCAATTGTTATTTACTACTCGCCGCTCAGACGCAAAACTTCCAACACTCGAGCACCATTGGCTCGAAGATGCCTATGATGAGCTGGAACTCTTAGGCTTTCCGCTGTGCAATCCATTTCAGTTGATAGATGAAGTACAGTTGTCGGATTACACGTTTGTGCATGCCCACGAGTTGAAGGATAATTTGCAAAAGGAGATTCACATTCTTGGATATAAGGTAGCGCTGAAGCCCACGGGAACAAGCAAGGGGGAGGGCATGTTTTTCGGAACCTTTTTGGATGAGCATGGACACTTTGTAGATACAGTTCATTTTCCGGCCATAGCCAAAGCATATCCGGCTTCGGGTTGGGGGCTTTTTCATATTTACGGAAAGGTGTCAGAGGAGTTTGGCGCCTATACCGTCGAAGTAAAATGGATTAAGCGTTTGGATTTATTGCCCGATCCTCGCGTGACGGATGGGCCCTCTCATCCGTCTCTTTTGCGAAAGGGCAGTGGTAATGATCGTTGGGTGAACCGCACGATTCACGGCAAACCCAAACTGAAATAAAAAGTCCCGCACGAGGCGGGACTTTTCGATGGTGTGGTTGCAATATCGTTTATTGCTTGATGAATTTCTTTTGTTGAACTCCCTGCGCAGTATTAGCCTGTATGAAGTATACACCGGGCGCGAGCTGACTCACGTTGACAACCTGTTGATTGGCACTGGCAGCTTCGACGATTTTGCCGCTTATATCTGAAATGACAACCTGTGATTGGGTAATGCCACGAAGAGTAATAAGATCGGTTGCCGGGTTCGGGTAAATCTCGAAAGTCTTACCGGAAGCTTCCTCGTTCACTTGAAGCAATTGTTCTCCTTCAACCAGTAGTAGGTTTTGGTTAATAGCAGGAGCAATGATTTTTTCTGAAATACCGGAAGGCCAGCAAACGGTTAAGCTGTCAATCTGGGTGTCTTGTCCGATACCGAAATGGCCATTTAGCGAGTGTAGATATCGGAAACCTTCTCCGCTTCGGATGTCGCGTATTTGTTGTCCGCTTGGAGTATAGAGTGTGATGCGTGCACCAATACCATTCTTGTTACTTACAGTGCCAAGCATGTTGAGCGTTATGTAGTTGTTGCCATTTGGAACGCCCATATTCAATGTTCCACCATTAGCCACATCGATAAATCCATCGTTGTTGTAGTCACCCATTGGACCAACACCGAAGCCAACGTTTGACGGAGTGAATACCATGTTTCCATTGTTGAGCATGATGCCGCCGCTGCCGCCAAGAACGTCTACAAAACCGTCGTTGTTGAAGTCAGCCGGAACCCATTCGATGCTCATGTTTGTGTTATTGTCCCAGCCGGATCCTGCGGTTACATCCGAGAAGTTTCCTGCACCGTCATTGAGCATCACCTTGTGCATGCCATTGGCACTGGAGCTTGCACCAACCACGACATCCATGTCGCCATCGTTGTCATAGTCTGCCCAAGCAGAAGACCAGGTTTGAACGTTATCTGCCAATCCAATTTCCTCGCCTACTTCTGTGTAGGTTCCATCACCGTTGTTGCGGTGCATTTGGTTGATGTTGGCTTCCGAATTACCGCCGCGACACTTCGCAATAAACATATCGATGTCGCAATCATTATCGTAATCAATCCATACCGAGCCATAGTTGCCACCATCGGGAGTATCACCCAAACCACCCTGATTCCAATCAAAGAGTTGTGTGCCGTTGTTGATATACCAAACGTTGGGCTGCACATCGTGGCATACAAATGCATCCAAATTTCCATCGTTATTTATGTCGACAAGATTCGAGCGCTGGCAGAATATGTAGCTTTCATCGCCTGTTTCACTGTAGGATGAACCTGCATCATCGGCCCAAATGAAACTGGCTGCGCCACCGGCGTAAACCAAATCATTGAATCCATTGCCATCCAAGTCGCCACCGCACAGACTCCAATAAGGGTCAGTGTATATATCGCCTGAAACGGCATGTGATATCGTGCTGAATGTTCCATCGGGCTGCTGATAGGCTATGTTAAGAATCTGGCCTGCAGGTTCTACAATGTCATCGAGGTAATCAGCATTCATGTCAATAGCACCCAGTGGAGAGCCTACGGGCGCGTTAATCGAGATGAAGTCGATAGCATTTACAATAGGGTCTCCCACGCTGAGACTGAAGGTAAATCCTGAGGAGGTCCAGTAATTGTCCCAAGCGATGGTATAGGTAACCCCTGCAGAGACGTTCATATTCGCGATAGAGCTGTAGCCCGGTCCGCTGTCATCATCACCTCCAACGCACGACAAGTCGCCGCACGTTCCTGTGTAAATATGCATGCGTGTATCCGCGGTTGGAACACCCGGTACATTGGAGCTGATAGTCATATAGTAATCAGCATCGGGAGTATATGTATACCATTCTGCGGCGGATGCCTGTTCTGGAGCGCCGGAGCAAGCAACAGGTGGGATATCGGTTCCGTTTACGGCATCTACAATGTAGAAGCCCGGTTCAATGGCTGGCGCTGAAGCACAATCATCTTGCGCAATTGCAGCTTGAGTGAGGGTTGTAAATGTCAAAAAAAGCAGGTAATGTTTTTTCATGGGGGTTGTTATTGGTTTTATGGGCAGGTTGGACTGAGCGAATTTATGTAAGCTTCGAGTAATGTGATTGCTTCTTCGTGCACAACGGTGCGGCCGAGCAGGGGCATGCGCTCTTGTTCAATGTTTGTATTCAGGCGATGCCGCATCATGGAGCGATTTACATTGCCCCTTGCAATCACAAACAGAAGTTGCGGTTGTGTTGGAATAACTTCTTGTGGCGGGATGCAAACGCCCAGATTATCCGGGTTCGTTGTTTCGCTCCAGGCAAGGCGAAGCGGTCGATAGTCGCAATGACTTCCTTCGCGGTGGCAGTGCGAGCAGTTCATGTCGACATAGGCTCTCCATCGATTTTCAAGAGTTTGTGTTTCATCGGTCCAATCGACGACTGTTTCAATATCAGAAGGATAGTTGCTGCTCAAATAGCCAACTTCAGTCCATTTCTGTAATTGATTTTTGATGCCGTCTTCGTAAACAATCGATTTATTCAAGTTCTGTGGCTTTGGACCAATAGGCGTTGCCGTGTCATTGAATTTGTGGCAGGTGTAACACTCTACCTCACTCGGAATGCGATAGTTCACCGCATGTGACTGTCCCTCTTCATCAATCCACTCAATATCTTGATAGGCGCCTTCGGCGTCATAGACAGCTTCTGTTTGTTCTTCGTTCCAGATATAATCTGCGAATTTCCACTCTCCGTTTTTCTTGTAAATAAGACGTGTTTCAATCACCTTTCGATTTCCGAGCGGTTGCACATTGTCGTAGTAGAAGCTTTTAATCATGACGGTTCCATCAGGAAAATCAACGACTTCTCGGTCATTGATGTATTGAGCACCGCTTCCTTCGGGCATCCAGATGAAGCGCTTCTTTTTGGCGTAGTCGGAGAATAGTGGAGTGATGACATCATAAGGAAGGACCCGTTCATTCGGTTGAAGTTGAACCATCGTGTCTACAAAGAATCGGTAGTCCGAAAGCTTCGGGTAGGGTACCTCATTCAAGACAAAGCGCACACCTGTCTCAGGCAGTGGGTCGGGCTCTTCGGCGTCGGGTTGCTCATCGTCTTTTTTGCAGGCGACAAGAGCGACCATAACCAAAAGCGCAGTGGAGATTATGCGCGACTTCCATCTCATAGTATTTCTTCCTTAAAATTGCAGGAGTCCAAATGTATCCTAAAGACTTTAAGTTTGGTTGAAAGGTTGCATGAAACATTGGATTCGTAAAATACATTGGATTCGTAAAATACATTGGAAACAATAGCTCATTTAGTTCAGCGCTTCAACCAAGGTTTGCAGATTGATTGCCCTTTGCCAAAGGGCATTTCTGTGTTGAATCCATTCCAAGACAATGAGCTGGTTTTGGAGTGGTCTGATGCTTTTTACGGTCGATTTTATTCAGATACGGCGAGCCGCCGTTTGATTCTTGGGATTAATCCGGGGCGGCTGGGAGCAGGACAGACGGGTATTCCTTTTACAGACACCAAGCGATTGTACGAATATTGCGGAATAGGCTCACCCGAGAACCTGGTGCATGAAACGAGCAGTGCATTTGTGTATCGAATGATGGAGGCATTTGGTGGCGTTACTGCGTTTTACAACCAATTTTTGGTTTCGTCCATTTGCCCGCTGGGTTTTGTTTCAACTAAAAATGGTAAGCCTGTAAACTTCAATTACTACGACAGCCCTCTTTTGCAAAAGGCTGTCACACCGTTTATCATTCGATGCTTAGAGGAACAGTTGTCATGGCCAATTGATCGCGATGAGGTGTTTTGCCTGGGGACAGGTAAGAACCTGAAGTTTCTAAACGAGCTGAATGCAGCTCGCGGTTGGTTCAAGCGTATTGTCCCCCTGGAGCACCCTCGGTACATCATGCAATACAAATCGAGTCAGGCCGAACCATACATTGCAAAGTATCTACAGGCATTGGGTGCATTCTAACTTTTTTCCGATACGCTTGTTTAGGAGTGTAATTTTGCGCCCATGGAAAAAGTCAGCTCAATGCGAAAACTAGACACTATTGCCGAGGCTCTAGAGGATATTCGCACCGGTAAATTGGTCATTGTGGTTGACGATGAAGACCGAGAGAATGAGGGCGACTTTATAGTAGCTGCCGAGAAGGTCACGGCGGAAACCATCAACTTCATGTCGAAGCACGGTCGCGGATTGATATGCGTTGCGGTCACAGACTACATTTGCCAGTCGCTTAATCTGGACATGATGGTGACCAACAATACAGACCCGCATAAAACAGCTTTTACCGTTTCTGTGGATTTGTTGGGTCATGGATGCACAACAGGCATCAGTGCTCATGATCGCGCGAAGACAATTCAGGCGCTGGTAAGTCCAGGGTTTAAACCTGCCGATTTCGCTCGTCCGGGGCATATTTTTCCTCTGAAAGCCAAGAGTGGAGGCGTGTTGCGAAGGACAGGTCACACAGAGGCGGCCGTTGATTTGGCTCGACTTGCCGGTCTTGCGCCCGCGGGAGCCATCGTTGAGATAATGAATGACGATGGAACGATGGCGCGCTTGCCACAGTTGTTCGAAATCGCGGATCAATTTGGGTTGAAGTTGATTTCGATTCGTGATTTGATTGCCTACAGATTAAGTCAGGAAACGTTGATAGAAGAGGTCGATTCGCAAGAAGTATCTACCGTTTATGGCGATTTCAGGCTAGTTGGATTTCGTCATACAATCGAAAATAAAGAATACTTGGCCTTGGTGAAAGGAAACTGGACGGCAAGCGAGGCCATTCCTGTTCGCGTTCACTCATCGAATATGGTTGGTGATCTTTTCAATTTGAAACGTGGCTCGCAGGGGTCACGTCTCGACGCAGCTTTGCGGCTTATAGAGCAAGAGGGTAAAGGCGTTCTGGTGTACATCAATCGAATGGATTCGAAAGGAGGCCTATTGCATGAGATGCA
>JBIKSC010000107.1:0-8497 GCA_044348775.1 Flavobacteriales bacterium
AAGAAGAAATACAGCAAAGGATTTGAGTTACGCGGCAAGACCATTGGCATTGTCGGCTTTGGCCGCATTGGCCAGAGTCTAGCCTCGTATGCACTCGGTTGTGGTATGCGGGTCATTGCCTGCGACCGAACGACTGATGAGTACAAGACGCTCACCATCGATTTAGGCGGACAAAGCGTTCACGTGAATGTTCCCTATATGCCATTTCATGCGTTACTCAGAGAGGCAGATATCGTATCTCTTCACGTACCCAAGCAGGCCGACGGTTCTGCTGTGATTGGCAGCGACGAATTTCAGTACCTGCGTGAAGGCGCCATTCTGATCAACACTTCGCGCGGCGGCGTAATAGACGAAACAGCCCTGATTGAAAACTTGAACAACGGTAAGATTCGCGCGGCTTGTCTGGATGTGTTTGTTGGCGAACCAAACGCGAATCCTTCCCTACTCACACATTCCGGCATTATTGCCACACCGCATATTGGTGCGAGCACGGTAGAGGCACAGGAACGCATAGGGTTGGAAATTGCAGAGAATGTGAAGCGCATTCAACTTACCACGAAGTAAGAAAAACGACGGAGTCGATTTGATTGGTTCATTTTTAAATCCCAAACTTGGCGTTGGGAAATGTACATTCTGATATGTCCTTAATTGAGAGAACTAATCACGTGAAGCCAATGAAAAACATTCCCATTTATTTAACCTCTGCATTGCTATTCATCTATGTGTTTGTCCGCGCATATGAATTATCGTTCACTCATGATGAAAGCCTGAGCTACACCATTCTGAATGGCAACGAAGTATATGCCGCTACTGCGAACAACCACATATTGAACACCAAGTTAATGGCCTTGTCGCGTAATCTTTTTGGAAACAGTGAAATTGCTCTGCGCTTGCCAAACGTACTGGCATTTTTGGTTTACATGCTCTCCAGTTATCTTATCATAAGGAGAACTAAAAGCACAATCGTCCTATTCGGCTGGTTTTGTTTTCTCGTAATTAACCCTTTCACCATTGAGTTTTTCTCTCTTGCCCGAGGTTATGGAATTTCCCTTTCCATGGTTATGCTTAGCCTTCATTTGCTCCTTCAAATAGGAAATAGCAGCAGCTTAGATAAAAACAACATCATTGCCGTTTCCGGAAGTCTATTGTTCGCCATTCTCGCAGTCTTCGCAAACCTATCATGCATTAATTATCTTCTAAGCCTGCAAGCCATACTTGCTTTTAGATTTTTACTGAAAGGCAAATGGCCCTCCTCCAAACCATATTGGATCATTATAGGTTTATCCACTTTTCCTTTAATTATTGTAGTGCGCCAACTTCTGGATCTGCAGAAAGCGAATGAACTTTACTTCGGAAACAATCATTTTCTGGAAGGTCTTAAATCACTGATACTCGAATCTACGGGATCCATTTTTTACTCCGAGACGTTATCACTCATAGCACAGCTCATTATTATCCTGGCATTCGTCGCGGGAGTTTCAAAAATCATTTACAACAGAAATTTACAAAGCTCATTGTCGCTCGTAGTCCAAGTTATATCTCTTATACTCTTGGGTCTATTCGTTGAGCATTACCTTTTCGGAGCAAAATTTCCTCACGAAAGAACCGCGATTTACTACATACCCATTCTCACGGTTTTCCTATATCTTTTTTTCACAGAAATCAAAGGCTCACTCACGTTATTTCCCGCAAGGGCAAATTCTATCTTGAGTGTCATTTTTATCTGTCTTGTTCTAGGTAATTTTCTTATTGATGCGAATATCCGACACACCAAAACGTGGAGATATGACAGCCATACTAAGGATGTCATGAAACTGGTGAAAGAAAAAAACGAATCCGCCGACACGGTGCAAACAATCAGTAATCATTGGCTATTTGAGCCATCCATAAACTACTATATAAGCACCTTGAAAATAAATATGAATACCGCCAACAGAGATGGCATTAATCAAAGCACCGACTTCATATACCGACTTGAAGACAAAGAGGAGTTGGAAAATCACACATCCATTCAGTATTTCGAAGACACCAACAGTGAGCTTCTTATGAGGCATTGACCGGAAGCAGCTGCCCGTAATTGTAAACATCCAACCCGACATGAAATTGAATCCGCGCTATGGATTATACGTGAACAACCATTGTCAAAATCACATTATGTTTGGTCCGTTCTGGGTGGTAGAGATTTTCTGCGCTTCATCGTGAGGCAATTGCTCAAACGGCGCGCATTGAATCAGAGCTACAAGGCACTCCCGATAATATGAAAAAGATTTTTGATTCGAAAGCCCTGATCATCGGCGTTTACGCCAGCCTCTTTGTTCTAATTGCTTTAGCTGTTAGTCAAAGCTGGTTTGATCAGCCAATCACTCCCGAAAATTTTCTCCATTGGGATGCCGAGCATTATGACTTTATCCGGAAGTATGGGTATCAAGATTTCAGAGTTGCCTTCTTCCCATTATTCCCATTATTCTGGAAGCTATTGCCCATCGACGGGATTGGTATTTCGCTCGTGAACGCGCTCATCTTTCTGACCAGCTTTTACTTCCTCATTACTTCTTACAAGGTCAAAAGCATCGAGTCGATTCTTTACCTCACTATACCTAGTTTTATCTTCTTCTATCTACCGTATTCTGAGTCTCTATTTTTTCTCTGCTCGGTTCTTATACTAGTGGGGTTGAAAGAAAACAAAAATCATTTAGTCTATTTCGGCCTGTTTCTTTCCATCCTATCGCGACCTGCATTTACTGTTTTCATTCCTGCATTCATAGTGACAGAATTACTTCACTCCTCTTCGACTCTAAAGACATACGTAAGAATAGGCATGTATCTGCTCATTGCTGCCGTGGGTCTTCTTATGGTGGGTGCTATACAATTTCATGATACCGGAGAATGGTTTCAGTTTTTCTCTGTCCAAAAAGGATGGGGAAATGAACTACAGATTCCAAAGCTTCCCTTGACATCCTGGGCGGGAAGTTTTATCGTAAAAACAGATGGATTTGCCCTACTCATTGGAGTTCTAGCCGGAGGCTATCTCAGCGCTTTGATTTTGAAGTTAAAATGGGTCAAGGCTGCGATGCCCGGTCGCGACGTGCTGTTTTCACTCGCCTACCTCGGGGGAATTTCACTTACCGTACTCTTGTTTCGTGGAGGTAGCTTGTTTAGCCTAAATCGGTTCGTACTGGCAACACCATTCATAGTTGTTGTCCTTCATTATTGGATGAACCAGAATATTTTCTTCACCAACAAGCAGCTAATCGCAGCGTATTTATTCATCTTCCTGTTCTGGCTTCTCCTTGGTTCCTATGTTCACATCCAGGAATTATTGAAATATCTACTACTGTCGTTCTACGCGCTATTCATCTTTTCCCTGAAATCGCATCTCCCTCTTGCGAGGAAATACAGTTTGATTTTACTCATTGCACTTAACTTCATTTTCCAAGTGACCTTCTATGTCCGCTTCCTAAGCGGACTGTGGGTTGGATAACCGGCTGAAAAACTCCGCTTATCTTTGCCACCTAATATGCTCAAATTCCCTAGTCCCTAGTCCCTAGTCCCTAGTCCCTAGTCACTAGTCACTAGTCACTCGCAACTGATTATGCCCTCCCTCCTCCCCTTCCGAGCCGTTCGCCCCACGCGCGACAAAGTGCACCTCGTGGCATCGCGCTCGTATGTGAGTTATACGGCTTTGCAATTGAGGTCGAAGCTGACGGAAAACCCCTACAGTTTTCTGCACATCATCCATCCCGACATGACAGCGACCAACTTGCACAAGACGGTCGATCTCGGTGAACGATTTAAGCAAGTGCGAGGCAAGTACGACCAGTTTTTGGCCGAGGGTATTCTGCAACGCGATGAAAAGCCGAGCCTTTACATCTATCGCCAGATAAAAGCCGGACATGCGTTCACCGGTATCATCGGAGCGGTTTCGGTCGACGATTATCTGAGTGGCAAAATCAAAATTCACGAGAAGACCATCGCCAAACGGGAAGAGACCTTTGTGCAATACCTCGACATCACGAAGATCAATGCCGAGCCGGTGTTGCTCATGGCGCGCGACAGCAAAACCATCGACGACATCATCGCCGAAAAAACACGCCAGCGTCCGGAATACGACTTCACCACGACCAACAAAGTACACCATCAGTTTTGGTTAATTGATGATGCCGCTTCCATCGAATCGATAGCACAAGCATACGCTTCTCAAGACGCCTTCTACATCGCCGACGGGCACCACCGCAGCAGCAGCAGTGCGCTTTTATTTGAAAAAAACAAAGCGTCGATTTCGAATGAAAACGATCCGATGCGCTATTGCCTCGCCTACATTCTTTCGGAGGAGAATGTGCGCATCTACGAGTTCAATCGCATTGTGAAAGACCTGAACGGATTAAGTGCTGCTGAAGTGATTGAGCGACTCGGTAATTCATTCGAGGTAACACCCTCACAAACTCCTGTTCATCCGCATCGCAAAGGAGAAATGGGACTGTACATAGAAAACAACTGGTATAAACTTTCACTTAAAACGGCTTCCGAAATTCTCGACGTTCAGTTGCTCACCGACCTTGTGCTGGAGCCCATCTTTGGAATTTCCGATTTACGCAAAGACAAGCGCATCAGTTTTATGGAAGGGCCAAAAGGCCTGGATGTGCTCAGCCAAACGGTCGACAAGCAAGGCACAGGTTCTGCGTTCACACTTTTTGCTCCAACGGTCGAAGACATTAAACGTATAGCCGACGCCGGTCAAACCATGCCCCCGAAAAGCACTTGGGTAGAGCCTAAACTTCGCAGCGGGTTGGTTGTTTATGAGTTCTGACATGGCATCTATCGCTGAGAACATACAACGACTTCAGAAAGAACTCCCTTCGCACGTTCGCCTCATCGCCGTTTCGAAAACGAAACCGGTGTCTGATCTTCAGGAGGCATACGACGCCGGGCAGCGCATATTCGGAGAAAACTATGTGCAGGAATTGACCGAAAAGCAACCGCTGCTTCCGGCTGATATCGAATGGCATTTCATCGGACATTTGCAAAGCAACAAGGTAAAGTATATCGCGCCCTTTGTGCATTGCATTCACGGTGTCGACAGTTTCAAGCTGCTGAAAGAAATCAGCAAGCAGGCCGTTAAAAACAACCGCACCATCCAATGCCTGCTGCAGGTGCATATAGCCCAAGAAGAAAGCAAGTTCGGCTTCACGCCGGCAGAGCTACTCGAGCAAAGTTCCTCGTTCAACTCTCAAGATTATCCCGGTATTGAGCTGTGTGGCCTCATGGGCATGGCCTCTTTTTCAGACGACCAACAACTTGTTCGCAGTGAGTTTCAGCATTTGAAATCGACCTTCGACGCGTTGAAATCGGGTGCGTTTAGCTCTTTACCACGCTTTGGTGAAATCTCCATGGGCATGAGCGGCGACTGGAAAATGGCGATCGAAGAAGGCAGCACCATGATACGTGTTGGAAGCGCTATCTTTGGCAGCCGCAATTAACGTCCCGCATGACACGCAAATCCCGCATCATTTACCTCTGTATTGCACCTTGTCTGTTCTTACTCAGCTGGTACATTTCACATCGCATGTATACCGACTATTTACAAAACGGCGTAGGTAATATGCGTTATGCGGGCGAAGAGCGCAGTTTTATGTATGCTTCCGTTTTCACCGGCATCTATCTCGTGGCGTTTTTTGTGATTCGTGATTTGTACCCTGATAATAAGCGGTAGCCCTTATACTGCAGATAGGTAGCGGAGAATGAAGAATGGTGTCATGGAGAATGATCTCCCCTATTTAAATTGCTCATCCTTGATTCACAACCATTCTCCATTCTCCATTCTCCATTCTCCATTCTCCATTCTCCATTCTCCATTCTCCATTCGCCATTCGCCATTCGCCACTTATAGGCATATTATTCCCCCCACACCTCCCGCTATCGCTCGCAACTTTTAATTTCATGCTCATAAATTCCTTTTCGTTGTAAATAGTTTACAATCTGGCCCGCATACCTTGCGTCACAATTCAAGGATAGCTAACTTTTAAAACACAATACAATGGCTGATGTAAACAAAGAAAAAATGAAGGCGCTCCAACTCGCTATGGATAAGTTGGAAAAGACATACGGTAAAGGTGCCGTTATGAAATTGGGCGACGAAGCAACCGAGCAAATCGAAGTAATCCCAAGCGGTTCCATCGGTGTGGATTTGGCTCTGGGCATAGGCGGTTACCCAAAAGGACGTATCGTAGAAATCTATGGTCCGGAATCGTCCGGTAAAACTACGCTCGCTATTCATGCAATTGCTGAGTGTCAGAAGGCCGGAGGTATCTGTGCCATCATCGATGCGGAACACGCGTTCGACAAGTTTTATGCAGAGGCGTTGGGTGTAGACACCGAAAACCTCCTGATCTCACAACCCGACAACGGTGAGCAAGGATTGGAAATCGCGGACAACCTGATTCGTTCAGGCGCCATCGACCTCATCGTGATCGACTCAGTTGCAGCACTCACTCCACGCGCTGAAATTGAAGGTGAAATGGGCGACAGCAACGTAGGTGTTCAGGCTCGTTTGATGTCGAAAGCTCTCCGCAAACTCACATCAACCATCAGCAAAACCGGATGCTGCTGCATTTTCATCAACCAATTGCGTGAGAAGATCGGCGTAATGTTCGGCAACCCCGAGACCACTACCGGCGGTAACGCATTGAAGTTCTATGCTTCTGTTCGTATCGACATCCGTCGCTCACAGCAAATCAAAGACGGCGAAACCGCAATCGGTAACCGCACCAAGGTGAAAATCGTGAAGAACAAAGTGGCTCCACCGTTCCGCACCGCTGAGTTCGACATCATCTACGGGCATGGCATTAGCCGTGTGGGTGAGCTCATCGACATGGGTGTTGACCTGAACGTGGTGAAGAAGAGCGGTTCATGGTTCAGCTACAACGAAACGAAACTGGGCCAAGGCCGCGATGCCGTGAAGCAATTGCTCGAAGACAATCCTGATTTGATGGAAGAAATCGAGACCAAGGTGAAAGAGGCTATCGCTGCAAAGACCCTGGTTACAGCATAAAATTTCATTTCAAAGGTCCTACCCTCGCAATCAACCCATCAGCCAATTCGATGCTTTTTGGGGGAATGGACGGAAAGTGCGAAATTTGGCCCCCGATTGTTCGGGGGCCTTTTTCATGTTTAATCGTTTCAACCACATGCGCATTCTTTCCATTCTCCTTTCGTTCTGCTCCATCCTGAGTCTACACTCATGCGACGGAATGCAACAACAAAGCAACGGTGCATCGACAGAGCTTGAAGCTCAAGCCGACTCCATTGCACAGCTCGATTCATTGCTACGAGCGATTAATCAGCGCATCATTGACAATCCGAATGACTACACTGCCTATTTGGAAAGAGCTCGCTATTGGGGCGATCGCTCCATGTATCCAAATGCACATGCCGACATCTTGCGAGCCATCGGCATCGACTCTACAAAGGCAGACATATACCTACTGCGAGGCGAATTGTATTTCAAGCAAGAGAAGATAAAAGAAGCCTACGATAATTATGGAACGTGTCTTCGTTATGATTCTCTTAACGTGCCGGGACTTCTTAAAAAAACAGGAATCGACATTGTGTTGGGCAATTACGACCTGGCGCGCTTGCAGCTCAATACAGCACTGAAGGTAAATGAATTCGAATCGGAAGCTTATTACTTGAAAGGCCGTCTCTTCAAAACGATGGGCGACACCGACTTGGCTGCCTCCTCGTATAAAACTGCGATCGAAGTGAACCCCGACTACTATGACGCTTATGTAGAAGTGGGCTTGCTTTATGCGGCGAAAAAAAGCGATCTCGCAAAAGAATACTACACTTCTGCTATCAGCATTAAGCCGCGTAGCATCGAGGCTTGGTACGACAAAGCCATGTATCTTCAAGAGACCGGTTTTCGAAAAAAGGAACGCTACCGTGAGGCTTTATCTTGTTACGATGAAATCTTAAAAATCGATTCCAAGTTTGTAGCAGCGAGTTTCAATAAAGGATTTGTGTTTCTGGAATACTTGCAACAATACGATAGTGCCGCAATCTATTTCAGCAACGCTGTAAACATTTTCCCCGGTTACTATCAGGCTTACTACAATCGCGGTCTATGCAACGAAAGCATGAACAAGCGCATGGAAGCCGAAGCCGACTATCGCAAAGCATTATCGATTCAACCAGATTATACGGAGGCCGCCATCGCACTGAGTCGATTAACCGACGGCAAGTAGAATCAGTAAGGCAACAGATTCGGTTTAAATATCTGCTCCTGCAAGGTTTCCGCGCCATCTTGTTTTGAGATGGGAATATCGAGGTAAGCTCGCTTAATCAAGAATAGACCTTTATTCTCGGGATGCTCTAGGGTAAGGTACACCTCCACGTAAATATCTAAATCGGGATATTCCGGATCCACTGTAAGTGTGAACTCTTCCTTTCGAATAGTCTCTGAATCCACTTTCAATTTGCCTGAAACATCCATCGGCAGGAG
>JBIKSC010000108.1:0-8413 GCA_044348775.1 Flavobacteriales bacterium
ACACAGGCATACAACCCATCGAAGTAATAATGCTCGTCCTTTGGGTTTCGAGTGTTGTGCGCATGCGCAATTTCTGTCCTTCAGAAAACATGTCTTGACATGTCTGTGAAGTATAGTCCATGTAGTTTGCTACCTGTTGTGTGCCACTGCACGCCGGAGTGCTGCAGCTTCCTGCTTGAATAGTAGGAGGAGTATCGCATACACGGTCGCCTTGCGTGGCACAATTTGTCTCACTTGTGCAGGAGCTGGTCGAGTTGAATGTATGGTAAAGCCCCAGGTAATGACCCACCTCGTGTGTTAGAGTGCGGTTCATATTGGTGTACGACTTTAAATTCCCTACTGTACCGAATGCGTTATATAAAAGCACGATTCCATCGACGGGGCTGTTAACAGGGAAATAGGCATATCCTTGAATACCGCTTCCACCATCATTATTTTCAATTTCATTTACTACCCAGATGTTCATATACGCTTCACGCGGCCAGGTCGAAAGCGCTTTGACACTTTCTTCCACAGCACCTGTTCCTGAAGAGGCTTCAATACCCATGGTTGAATAATTGCTGACAGAGCTTCCATTCACACGAACAATACCATTGGTGGGCTGACCGCTTGGGTTTCTTGCTGCAAGGCAAAATTCAATTCGAACATCAACTCCATTACCAAAACCGTTAGTTCCTGTCATACGACGAAAGTCCTCATTGAGGGCTTCGATTGCTGAGAAAACTTGTTCATTGGTGATGTTTGTGCCGGAGCCATATGACTCCCCGTTGTGAATCACGTGAACAACCACCGGTATCGTATAAACCTCATCGGTGCGTTGCGAAGGATGAAGATTTCGGTTTTGTCCGAGCACATGTTCCATGTAATAGAAGCTTCGGCTAAACTCAATATTATGATTCATTAGGGAGTCGTTGAGCATGTCGGATGGACATGTCGCGGAATTTTGCGAAACCCCTGGAATTGCGGCCAGGAGCAAGAGAAGAAATAGGGCAGTTAGGTTTTTCATCGCTCTTTGTTCTTAGTTGGACTTTCTTGAAAACATTACTTTCTACCCTAATACCCCTGATTTGGTTACGGTTAGCTCATTTTATTTAGATTAAGAGATGTTATGATTAGACGAAATAAGAAAATGAACCGTCGAAAATTTCTGTAGGATGCCGTGCTTCTTTGCGCTGATTGCGATCCTTTTTTTGAACACCCACGGTTTCTCGTTGTTTCTAAAGCAACTTTGCAAACCTGTATGGCCAAGTCGAGTAAGAAAAATCGGATTTTAGAAAGTAGTGAATTGAATTTCAAGGACTTTGTATTAATCAAAGGTGCCCGAATGCACAATCTCAAAAATGTGAGCGTAGCTATTCCGCGATCTCAGTTCACGGTAATTACCGGTTTAAGTGGTTCGGGTAAATCATCTCTTGCTTTTGATACATTATTCGCTGAAGGTCAGCGCAGATATGTGGAAAGTCTCAGCAGTTATGCGCGGCAATTCCTGGGGCGCCTTGATAAACCGGATGTCGATGCTATTATCGGTATCAGTCCGGCTGTGGCAATTGAACAGAAGGTCACCAGCCGGTCTTCGCGCTCAACGGTGGGAACGAGCACAGAAATTTACGATTACCTTAAACTGTTGTATGCTCGAATAGGTAGAACCTATTCTCCCATTAGTGGTAAAGAGGTTAGAAGGAATACAGCCCGTGACGTAGTGGATTGGATTATTTCCAACCCTGAGGGTGAGCGTTTCTATATCATGGCTCCAATTGAAAAGCCTGCCGATTGGAGCAAGCGTTTGGAAGTTTTTGCTCAGCAAGGATTCTCTCGGGTTCACGCTGACGGTGAAATAGCAACCATTGAGGATTGCCTATCTAAGCCACGAAAATGGAAAAACATCGCGCTGGTATTGGATCGAATGGCCGTAGCTCTCGACGATGAAACGGTTACGCGCATCTCGGATAGCACGGAAAGTGCTTTTTTTGAAGGACGCGGCGTTTGTCAAATCCTAATGGCTGACACGAATGTGCTTGAGCAATTCAGCAGTCGGTTTGAGGCGGACGGAATCTCGTTCGATGAACCCTCTGTCAACTTGTTTGCATTTAATAATCCGGTTGGCGCATGCAAACGATGCGAAGGTTTTGGAAGCATCATCGGTATCGATGAGCATCTGGTAATGCCCAACCGAAAGCTAAGTGTTTACCAGGATGGTATTGCCTGCTGGCGCGGTGAAACCATGGGGGAATGGAAGGATCAACTGGTATATCATGCTTCGAAATTTAACTTTCCAATTCACAAGCCTATTTATGAGCTTAGCGCAGAGCAAATGCAGCTGCTGTGGACAGGCAATAAGTACTTTCAGGGATTAAATGCCTTTTTCTCCCACCTAGAATCAGAGTCTTATAAAATTCAATACCGTGTCATGCTGAGTCGATATAGGGGGAAAACACCCTGTCCCGATTGCAAAGGCACACGATTGAGGAAAGATGCCAACTATGTGAAGGTGGCTGGTAAAAGCATTTCTGAACTTGTAAGCATGCCGATTGGGGATTGTTACGACTTTTTTGTGGGATTAAAACTGAATGAACACGATCAAAAAGTAGCCAAGCGATTGCTCATGGAAATTACGAATCGTCTCAGCTATTTGAATGAAGTCGGATTGGAGTATCTAACTCTCAATCGTCTTTCTAATAGCCTCAGTGGCGGTGAATCACAGCGTATCAACTTGGCGACGAGTTTAGGTAGTGCGCTTGTAGGTTCTCTTTATATTCTGGATGAACCAAGCATTGGACTTCATTCGCGGGATACAAACCGGCTGATTGGTGTTCTTCAGAACTTGAAGAAACAGGGTAATACCGTTATTGTAGTGGAGCACGATGAGGAAATCATGAAGGCATCAGACCATCTTATTGACATGGGCCCTGAAGCGGGTGTGCATGGAGGGCAAGTTGTTTTCTCAGGTCCAATAGCCGATTTACTCGCAGATGGAAATACCCTTACTGCCGATTATCTCCGTGGCTCAAAAAGTATCTCCCGAACTGGGTTGAAGAAATTGGGTAAAGACAAAATAAGCATTCATGGAGCTCGAGAGCATACTCTCAAAAATGTGGATGTGTCTTTTCCATTGCGGTGCTTGACTGTTGTCAGTGGAGTGAGCGGTAGTGGAAAGTCGACTCTCGTTAAGAATATACTCTACCCGGCCTTACAAAAGGAGCTTGGTGGTTTTCCATCGGTAAGCGTAGGGGAGTACGACTCAATTTCCGGAGATATTAAAACGATTGGAGCCGTTGAATTTGTCGATCAGAATCCTATTGGTAAATCATCGAGATCAAATCCGGTTACCTATATCAAAGCTTATGACGATATACGCTCGCTCTATTGCCAGCAGACCCTTGCAAAACAACGAGGATATAAGCCGGCGCATTTTAGCTTCAATGTGGAGGGTGGTCGTTGCGAAGCATGCGAAGGTGAAGGCAAACAAACGATCTCCATGCAATTCATGGCCGATATTCAACTCGTGTGTGAAGCATGCAAGGGAAAACGTTTTAAGGATGAGGTTATCGAAATTCAGTACAATGGCAAGTCTATTTCGGATGTGTTGGATATGACAGTGGATGAAGCCGTTGTCTTTTTCGATGCGGGCTCAGAAAAAACGGTCAATAGAAATATTGTTGAGCGTTTGCGTCCATTGCAACAGGTGGGTTTGGGATACATCGGTTTAGGGCAAAGTTCTTCATCGCTCTCCGGAGGCGAAGCCCAACGCGTGAAGTTAGCGTCATTCCTTGCCAAAGGTTCAAATGCTCAGCACACGCTGTTTATATTCGATGAGCCGACTACCGGACTTCATTTTCATGATGTAAAGAAGCTCATTGATTCCTTTCAGGCACTATTGAATAACGGACACAGCATCATAGCTATCGAGCATAACCTCGATGTATTGCGATGTGCCGATTGGTTGATTGATATGGGGCCTGAGGGCGGTCTGGGCGGCGGACAAATGGTGTATGCAGGTCCTCCTTCCCAAATACCAGCCACCACCCACACGGGTAGATTTCTGTTAACCCAAAGAAATTAGTGGGCGGTATAGCCATCTGTCAGACATAGCAAAAAGGCTACAAGTGCATCTTCTTCCATGTCGCTCAAATGAAGGCTACCGGTTATCTGATGAGCAATGTTCTCCGGTACCTCAGCTCTATACAGGTTCTTACTGTCGCGTGTGTTCAGAAAGTGTACAACCTCCTTTAGAGATGAAAAATAACCATTGTGAAAATAGGGGCCGGTGTATTGAACATTGCGTAATGTAGGTACCCGAAACTTGCCGTTTTCTCGCTCATCGGCGACCACTTTTCCCAAGCCTAGATCTCTGGCTTCGTTGCCTTCTGGATTGATTGAACTCAAGGTGGTATAAAACGGATTTTGCTCATTACGCGGAACCCCCAGGTTGTAGTAACCGAAATTGGTGAAAAGTATGCGCCCCTCCGAAGTTAGCGGTTCCATGCTATGACATTGAACACAGCGTCCTTTTCCTTGGAAAATCTCTAGTCCGAGAAGCTCTTGATTGGTGAGCTGAGCTTCACCCAAGACGTAATAATCATACTTGGAAGTAAATTCATGAAAGAATGCACTTCTTTCGAAAGCAGCCAAGGCATCGCATAGATTCACATAGGCTTGTTCCGCATAGTTCATTTTACCGTAAACTTTTTTGTAAAGGGAATAATAGGGGGCATTGAGAACTTCATTCACCAACATTGCTGTGTCGGAGTTATTCATTTCAGCGGCATTGAAGAATGGGCCCGACAACTGATGCTCGAGGGAGTTGCTTCTCCCATCCCAAAACAAACCACCATGATATACTCCTGTGCTGTCGCGCTCCAGCGGTGGAATAAATCCTACATAGGCGAGCGATTGCGCATTGCGATTTACAAACGCGCCGGTTATCATCCCTTCAGAAACGATGGCATGATTAGGATCTGAGAAGGCAGTTTTGGGCGCATGGCAAACTGTGCATGATTGTCCGTTCGGATGGCTGAGTGCCTTATCGAAAAAAAGTTGTCTGCCCAGCTCAACCTTCAAGGCCTGTTTCTTTTCTGATAATGGTTTGGAACGAAATGCCAAAGCCGATAGCGAAATGAGCAAAACAAAAAAACCGAGTACGCGAAATTTCGAGATGGACATAAGGCAAAAGTAATCGTTCGAAAAATGAGAAGGAATATGAATTGATTTTTCTCTACTTTCGATATTATGTGCTACACCATACAACAACTCGAGGAGAGGATTCTGAAGCAAGGGCAGCGCAAACATTCAACACCTGCCGAAATCGATGAGGCGCTGCGCATCTTTCGGGAACAAGTCAAAGGCAAGCCGCTTTTTGCTGTCAGCGGTTTTGATCATCCTTCCATTCCAATTCTGATGAATCAACACGGCTTGCATTGGCAAGAAATGCACTGGGGTCTTATTCCCTTGTGGTGCAAAGACTGGAACGCTGCCCTTGAGTTAAGCAATATGACGCTCAATGCGCGTGCAGAAACGGTTTTTGAAAAACCGGCTTTCAAACATGCGGCGTCTACACGACGCGGACTTATACCGATTACGGGCTTCTATGAATACAAGCACATCAGGGGAAAGAAGTTTCCTTACTTCATCGATTGGAAAGATGAGGATGTGCATTGGCTGGCTTGTGTGTGCGATGAATGGAAGGATCAGGAAAGAGGAGAAGTAGTGCTCACATTTTCAATCGTAACCACCAAGGGTAATACACTAATGGCCGAGATCCATAATAATCCTGAACTTGACGAACCGCGCATGCCCGTTGTATTGCATGGCGATGACATGCTGCGATGGATGAGCGCAAGCACACCGTTGGAGGAATTAAAGCAAATGCTAAAACCGTGCAGTGCCGATGAAATGAAAGCGCATACAGTTAAACCACTGCGAGGAAAGTATTCTCCTGGCAATTCTTCAGAAGCTTCTAAGCCACATACCTACGCAGAACTGTACGAACCACCAACTCTCTTTTAACGGGTAATGATGATTGAGCCGTTGAGCTCCTTTTTAACCCCTGTCGATTTGGAAACAATAACAGCAATCCAATTGTAGGTGCCATTGGGTGCAAAATGGTCTCCACCGCGAATATTTCCTGTCCAAGGAATGGATGGATCTGCACTCTCAAAAAGAACTTCTCCGTAGCGATTAAATATTTGAAGTTCGAAACGAGTGGGGTCAATGTCTGCTCCTTCAAAGAAAAGCACGTCGTTCAATCCATCATTATTGGGAGTGAAAGCAGTTGGAACATAAAACTGAAATATATCTTCAATAACGACAATTCTTCCATCAGGTCCAAAGCCACCCGAGCCGTTTACTGAGTTGTTATTGGATATAACATCTGTGCAACCGTGTATATCTGTAACCTCTAGATTAACGAGATAAACAGCTCCACCGTTGTTGGGGAATTCAAAAACCGGATTAGCATTGTTAGAACCTCCCAATAATTCGCCGGATGTTGTGGAGAATGTCCATGCGTAATCAACAATCGGAAATCCTTCTGATGCATCGCTGAAATAGATTTCGCTGTCCAGAATAGTGGTAGGCTGCGGAGAAGCTAAAAAGCCTGCAATGGGCGGAGCATAGGATTGAAGATTTATAGGTTGCGGCGCGTTGTAGGAGCAACCCGCTGCATTCGTGAGTGTCAGGTTCACATTATAGCTTCCGGGGTTCTCGAACAGAACACTAACATCATCTTGATTTAAGATTGTGTTACCGTCTGAAATACTCCACGTGCTGGAAGTGTAGGTGGCAGGGTCGCTGTCAATCTGCAGGTTAAACCCATTTGGCCAACATCCCGCGGTAGTGTCGGCAGAAAACATAACATCCACAGGAGGGAGAACGTCGGCAATAAAGCATTCAGTGGCTGTGTAAGTGCACCCATCCATAATCATAAGGCATACCTGCCCTGTCTGAGCGGGTGAGTATACTTCATTGGCTGCATTTCCTACTGCAACGCCATCATACGTCCAAGTATATTGGTAAGGAGGTAAACCGTAGAGTTGTTCATACAAGTCCATACTCACACTGCCACCGGCACAAATTACGGTATCGTTAGGAGTAGTTATTTCAATGGGTTCAATGATTGTGATAAAGAGCTCTGCCGTATCACATCCTGCTGGTATGAAGTGATAGAATGCGCCACCTGCATCCACAGCCGGATCAAAAATTCCATCGGCTAGCGGGTTCCCAAGAATATCCATCCATTCACCTAGAGCATAGGGAGTACCATCTAAGCTGTCACGCATTTCAAATGGCACTGCTGTCATACATACAGAGATAGAGGCATTATCGCCGGCATCCTGATTTTGATTTAAAAAGACTGTGACCTCATCGCTGCTAGCACAGTCGGGATGTCCCACCGGAAAACCGGTCACCGTGAAAGTGGTCTGTCCGTCGAGATTGTTTATGGTAGGAGCCTGCAGAAAAGGATTGTCGAGCGGTGCGGTTGGTGTCCAAGACCACTCATATCCATCCGGAGCCCATTGTGCAATACCGCCCGGAGGTGCCGGTTGTACGGAGTATATCCAGTTGGTGAATGAGCCGCTATTGCACGATACGCTTCCATCGGAAGTAAAGGTGATTGTTATGCATCCGCTTGGCGCAGACCATGACATTCCGGAAGCATCACCCCCTGTCCAGGTTGCAATAACAGGGGAGCCTGTCGTTGGACCGTCATAAAACGTGAGGTTTTCGAAGAAGCCTTCCATCATACCGCTTTCAAAGGAAATGGCGATAGACGTACCATCACCGGGATTGTCTGTACAGTATGTCCAGGTCTGATTATCTCCATCCACATAGCAATACGTGAGATCTTCAACGCAATCTGAACATTGGGGTGAAGGATAACCTTCATACCATCCCTGGAGTACGAGTTCATCACAGCCTACACCAAAGTCGGCGGGTGCAGTTACATCGATAGCGTCAAAAACAGTGATGGTGAAAGAAGTGTCGTTGGAGCATCCAAAGTCATCGATTACCGTGTATTCATAGGTAAATTCACCTGCACTTGTCGGAGTTACGGTAATTTCATCGAGGTTGCTGTCATTGATTGTGGAAAAGGGCGCATTGCTCCAGAAGGAAGTGGCTGGTCCGGGAAGAATAGCAGGAGTGTATTCTACTATCTCCGGATAGAGTGATGGATCCAGATTAAGTCCAAACCCTACCAATTGGCCATCATCAGCAGCCCAATTGTCGACCACTGTTAAGGTCCATATGCCGTTCGTCGGGCAGCCAACCAAACCGTCCAAGGAAGCAACAGGCTCATAGTCTCCTTCTGGCAAAGTGCCGCCGAAACCACTGTTGTTCACCCATTCAACCCACGTTTCAGTTGCAGATGGCGTGAAGCAATATTCCCACGATTCTCCTTGCGTAGCAGGGTCTTCGC
>JBIKSC010000109.1:0-8385 GCA_044348775.1 Flavobacteriales bacterium
GCCCTCCAGTAAAACAGCACCGGCCGCTATAATGCTATTGCTCTCTATCACGCAATTATCCATCACGATGCTGCCCATGCCAATCAACACATTGTCGTGAACTGTGCATCCGTGAACGAGCGCATTGTGTCCAATCGAAACATTGTTGCCTATAGTTGTCGCGGCCTTTTGATATGTACAATGAATAACTGCGCCATCCTGAACATTCACCCGGTTGCCCATCACGATGCTATTCACATCGCCTCGAATGACAGCATTAAACCAAACGCTGCATTCATCGCCCATGACCACATCGCCTAACACGGTTGCGTTTTCCGCGAGGTAACAATCCTTTCCCATTTTGGGCTCGATGCCTCTTACTGATTTGATTAGTGCCATTCTAGTAACGCTGCTCTTATGCCTTCCGTTGAAAAAACGATGAGAAAGAGCTACACATGTTCATTTATGCCAAACATATAGAAATATCGCTATACAGACACAATACTTTTCTCGGCTTATAAACCCCACCCGATCGAATTTTCGTTTTTCAAAAACAAATTAAAACCTATGTATTTTCGCACAAAACAACATCTATGAACTTCAAAGTAACCATTTCATGCATTGCCCTTTCTTTAAGCCTTGTTGCCTGTAAGAAAGATTTAACCTGCAGCTGCACAACAACTAGCAACTCTTCAGGAACTTATTATGATTACGACCAATATTTCAGCCCCGATGGGTGGTCAACTTACTACGTGCAAGTGTCAGAACCGCTAGTCGGCGAATCGGACTCTTATACCGAAGAAATAAACTATACCAGCACGACTTCGACAGTAGCAGCAGGTAATTGTCCTGCTCAATCTGTGTCTGAAGAGTCTTATGACAACACGTATCCAACAAGCTACTATACACAATCAGGCCAGCCCATTATTACAGGGAGTAAAGGCAGATACACGGTCACACGGTCATGTACCCTTGAAAAAGAATAATTCAGTTTAAGAAGCCCTTCGGGGCTTTTTTACTACCCCGCCCAATTCTCTCTATCCAAACTTCTATACTGAATTGCCTCTGCCAAATGCTGACTTTCGATGCGTTCGCTGGCTGATAAATCCGCAATAGTTCTGGCCACCTTCAGTATCCGGTCATAAGCGCGGGCACTCAACTTCAATCGCTCCATGGCAGTAGCCAAAAGACGCTTGCCCGCATCATCAATGGCGCAATGCTCCTTAAGCCACTTGCTATCCATTTGTGCGTTACAATTCATGCCGGGGCGACTTTCAAATCGCTTCAGCTGAATCTTGCGGGCCTCAATAACGCGCTCTCGCACATGCTCACTGGAATCGCCTCCTGGTCGGCCACTGAGCTCATTAAAACTAACAGGAGTAACTTCAATGTGAATGTCAATTCGATCTAATAAAGGCCCACTCACTTTATTCAGATACTTCTGAACTACGCCGGGTCCACACACACAGTCTTTTTCAGGATGATTATAAAACCCGCAGGGACACGGATTCATGCTCGCCACCAGCATAAAACTCGCCGGATACTCAATGGAAAATTTACTGCGCGAAATGGTAATGTTTCGATCTTCCAAGGGTTGGCGCATTACTTCAAGCACTGTTCTCTTAAACTCCGGTAATTCATCCAAAAACAATACACCATTATGCGCCAGCGATATTTCTCCTGGTTGCGGAAAACTTCCTCCGCCCACCAAAGCAACGTCGCTGATCGTATGGTGAGGCGCGCGAAAAGGCCGATGCTGAATAAGGCCACCACTCTGTTTCAAACGGCCCGCAACACTGTGAATCTTGGTCGTCTCGAGCGCCTCTTCCAAGGAGAGCGGCGGAAGCACGGTCGCCAATCGTTTCGCTAACATCGTCTTGCCCGCACCCGGCGGACCAATCAAGATTACATTGTGTCCACCGGCTGCTGCAATTTCAAAGGCCCGTTTAATATTCTCCTGACCTTTCACATCCAGAAAATCGACGTTGCTTACTTGTTGTTGCTTGGAAAACGCTTCACGCACATCAACCACTACTCGCTGCAGCGACTGCGTGCCACTAAAGAAACCGATCACTTCACTGATGTGATTCACTCCGTAGACCTCGAAGCCTTCCACAATACCCGCCTCTTCTGCATTCACGGCAGGAAGCACGATACCTTTAAAACCCTCCTTTTGCGCTTGTATAGCTATCGGCAAAGAACCACGAATAGGTCGCAAACTTCCGTCGAGACTCAGCTCACCCATCAGAATATACTGTTCCATTTTGTCTGATGAAAACGCGCCGGTCGCTGCCAATAATCCCACCGCCAAAGGCAAATCGTAGGCGGTTCCCTCTTTGCGCAAATCTGCCGGCGCCATGTTGATAGTGATATTGCGAATCGGCAATTCATAGCCGCTATTCGACAAGGCAGCACGTATTCGCTGCTGCGCTTCCTTAATGGCGCTGTCAGGCAAGCCAACAATAGCTAACTGAGCTCCTCTATCCACATTCACTTCAATGGTGATGGTTGCTGCGTTTACTCCAAACACAGCACTGCCATACGTTTTAATAAGCATAGCCTGATGATTTAAGTACGTAAAAATTATTGAAGCGTGAACGCTGACCGCGCGTTACTTCGCTTGATGCCGTTCGATATAGTCGATCAATGCATGAATGACTTTGATGTGTATCTCTTGCACACGATCGGCGTATTCCATCCATGGTACACGCACCTCAACATCGCAACAACCCGCCAATGCTCCGCCGTCCTTTCCGGTTAGAGCAACGACAAGAATTCCCTTTGATTGGGCCATACGCGCCGCTTCCAATACGTTAGCCGAATTGCCGCTGGTGGAAATCGCCAGCAATACATCACCGGGCTTTCCCACGCCCTCCACGAAGCGCGAGAACACATATTGATAGCCATAATCATTTCCTACACAACTCATATGCGACGGGTCGCTTATACTAATGGCTGCTATAGGCGAACGATTATCGCGATAACGACCTGTTAGCTCCTCAGCAAAATGCATCGCATCGCACATGCTTCCGCCATTTCCGCACGATATGATTTTACCGCCTGCTCTGATTGACGAACTCATCACTGCTCCAGCGCGCTCTATCGACTGCAAAAACAAATCGTCATTCATCACTTGTTCCAACAAGCGATGTGCTTGCTCAAAATGGTGGCGTATCGTGTTCATGGAGCGAAAGTACTATGACCAATCGACGCATCCCTATTCTCATAAGGAATAAGTTATTGGAATTATATTCGACGAAAAATCAATCATGCGCTTCTCTCATTCCATTGAATCGAACCCGTCTTCACGCCGCGTATCGTCAATGACTGTGCTCGTGCCCCTCGAGTGTCTCTGCGCATTATTTCAACGCAGGGAGTTTACAAGTCAGGGGATTTACTTCATTGCTCACTCGACCACACATCAGCTATACACCAAGCAATGAGAAAAGCCCGTATCGACCGCGACGGTAGTGTATATCGAGACAAACAAGAGTCGCTTGACTACATCGACTGGTTAGAGCGCACTGAGGCTCCGATTCATGGCATTGAAATCGTCAAACTCGGAAAACTCAAGACTGAAACCACAGCCAATAAAACCGTTTGGTATACCACTCAGACAGATATCTATGATCTCGCTCGAAAATTCGTTCGAGAACAGATGATTGGAGTTTGGAATTACTCTGAGTTCAAATAGCGGTTCGTTAATTTTCCCGAAACCAAACATGTCATACGTTATCTAGCGGGCATTCGCTTATTTTTGAAGCGTGGCGCATTTAGCGCGTGTTTTCGACTATGAACAACTCAACCGGTGAATACAATCAGTTACTCCTGAAGCTGGATGTGTTCATTCGTAAGTATTACAAAAACCAGATGATTCGCGGGGCACTGTATTGCCTTGCCATTATTTTCTTTACCTACCTGGTTGTTACAATGGCTGAATACTTTGGGCGCTTCAGTATTGCCATGCGCACATTCTTGTTTTGGTCTTTTATTGCCGGGGTTTTATTTGTCATTACGAAGTTCTTCTTGCTTCCTGTCTCCAAGATTTTTCGTTTAGGGAAAATCATTTCTCACGAACAAGCTGCGCAGATTATTGGGAAACACTTCCCACATGTTCAAGACAAACTGCTCAATACGCTCCAACTAAAATCAATGGCCGGCGCCGGCGACAATTCGTTGCTAGAAGCGAGCATTGCGCAAAAAATAGGAGAGCTTCGACCTGTGCCTTTCTCCAGTGCAATCGACTTCCGTGAAAACCGCAAATACCTCAAATGGGTTCTTCCTCCGGTGAGTATTGTACTGATACTCTTGTTCGCTGCTCCGAGCATTCTAACGAAGCCAACCGAGCGACTCATTAAGCACGGGCAAATCATTGCCGAAGAAGCGCCATTCACAATCAAGGTAACCAACGACAATCTAACCACGCCCGAAAACAAAGACTACACGGTCAACATTGAACTCAGCGGAAATGAGATTCCGGAGAAAGTATATGTCATGCTTGGGTCGCAACAATTTCAGCTCGAAAAGCAAAGTACAATCTCCTTTTCTCACACCTTTAAAAACGTTCGGGAAGACGTCTCCTTTGCTTTCAGCGCCAACGGATTTTTTTCCGATCAATATGAGTTGAAGGTTATTCCCGCTCCCCGCCTACTCGACTTTGGCATTACACTCAACTTCCCTACCTATCTGAAGCGCGCGCAGGAAAACGTGCAAAACACAGGCGACCTTGTTGTGCCGGAAGGAACACAGGTTCAATGGAATTTCAACACCGCCAACAATGAGTCGCTTGTCATTCAATTCGGTGATAGCACTTATACCATTCCAACAGGAGACGACCGTGCAAACTTTCGTCAAACAGCTGTGCAGTCGACGGGTTATTCTATTCAAACTTCGAATAGATACATTCCTTTTGGTGATAGCCTCAATTACCGCGTACAGGTGGTTCCCGACTTACATCCGTCTATTTCCATGCAAGAGGAAAAAGACAGCGCATCCTTCAAGTGGGTATACTTCACCGGTGAGGTGAAAGACGATTATGGTTTCCGTCGACTCACTTTCAACTATCGACTTACTCAACGTGACGGCGCTGCAGCCGATGATCAACTGCATACGATTGATTTACCGGTGAACCAGGAAGCAACAGGAGATATATTCTTCCATTCCTGGGATCTAGGCCAACTAGGCATTTCACCCGGCGACGTTTTCACCTACTACTTTGAAATCTGGGATAACGATGGTTTCCGGGGTTCGAAATCAGCTACCACCGGAGAACGCGAATACACGGTGCCCAGCGAAGAAGAACTGGAAAAAAACATCGAACAGAAAAACGAAGACATCAAAGACAAGCTCGAGGAAAGCATTAAAGAGGCGAAAGAACTGGAAAAGCAACTGGAAGAGTTGCAGCGCCAATTACTGGACAAAAAGGAGATGAACTGGCAAGACAAGAAGAAGCTGGAAGACCTCATGAAGCGCCAACAAGAGCTGCAAAAACAAGTGGAGGAAATTCAGGAGCAGAACGAGCAAAAAAATCAACAGGAAAACGAATTCAATCAACCAAACGAAAAGCTACAGGAGAAACAGAAGCAACTGCAGGATTTGATGGAGCAGGTTATGACACCTGAGCTTCAGAAGATGATGGAGGAGATGCAGCGCATGATGGAAGAGCTCAATAAAGAAGAAATTCAGAAGGAGCTCGACAAGATGGATTTGTCGAATGAGGATTTAGAAAAAGAGCTCGACCGCGCACTAGAGCAGTTCAAGCAACTAGAGTTTGAGCAGAAAATGGAAAAGACCATCGAGAAAATGGAAAAGCTCGCCGAAGAACAAGAAAAACTAGCGAACGAAAGCGAGAAAAAAGAGTCGAACAGCGACGAGTTAAAATCGAAACAAGATTCACTCAACAAGGAATTTGAAGAGCTGCAAAAAGAGATGGATGAGCTTGAAAAAATGAACGAAGAACTCGAAAATCCGAACGGCATGCCGGATACGGAAAATCAAGAGCAGGAAATTGAACAAGAGCAGAAAAAAAGCAGCGATGAATTGAGCAAGAGCAAAAAAAGCAGCGCGGCTAAATCACAAAAAAGCGCGGCTAAAAAAATGCAAGACATGGCCAATCAAATGCAAATGGCCATGGAATCTCAGGAGCAGGAACAACAAGAGGAAGACATGGAAGCGCTGAGGGCGTTGCTCGAGAATATTATCACGCTCAGTTTCGATCAAGAGACTTTGATGAACAACTTCAATAAGATTGATAGCAAGGACCCCAATTACAATAAACTTGGTCAAAACCAACGCAAGCTTAAAGACGACGCGAAGATGGTGGAAGACTCACTTTTCGCTTTAAGCAAACGTGTACCCCAGGTAAGTGCTGCGGTGAATCGTGAAATCAATCTCGTAAACGAAAACATGGAAAAGGCACTTAGTTCCATTCCTGATCGTCGAACACCGGAAATCACATCGTCTCAGCAATATGTCATGACGAGTTTCAACAACCTTGCGCTTATGCTGGATGAAGCGCTTAAGCAAATGCAACAGCAATCGGCCAACAGCAAGCCCGGTAGCGGAAGTTGCAATAAACCCGGCGGAAGCGGAAGCAAGCCGAAACCAAGTGCCGGACAAATCAAAAAAATGCAGGAAGGCTTATCCAAGCAATTGGAAGAGATGAAGAAACAGGGAAAAAATCAAGGAAAAAACAATTCGGGTGGACAACAAATGAGTCGTCAATTGGCTGAGATGGCTGCCAAACAAGCGGCCATTCGCAAAGCGGTGGAGGAAAAGGCCGCAGAGCTTAATCAGGATGGAAGCGGCAACGGCAACGAATTAAAGCAGATTGCCAAAGAGATGGAGCAGTTGCAGAAAGATATCGTCAACAACCAAGTAACCGAAGAGTCAATTCGTCGCCAGCGCGACATAGAAATTAGACTACTGAAAGCGGAAGAGGCAGAACGCACGCGCGATCGGGACAACCAGCGTAAAAGCAACGAAGCGCGTGATTATCCTGTATCAAACCCCATGAAATATGAAGAGTACATGCGTAAAAAGCAACAAGAAACCGAGTTGTTGAAAACTGTTCCACCTACCCTCAAACCTTATTACAAGGAAAAGGTAAATTCGTATTTCATTAAATTAGGCGACCAATAATTCAATATGGCATCCGTAAACCGCACTCTCCAGTTTCCTTCCGTTTTGGAAAACATTCACATTGCCGAACAACTCATCGACGATGTATGCGCCGAGTTTCACGTGAAAGAAGACTATTACGGCGAGCTGCTTATAGCCATGACTGAAGCGGTAAACAATGCAATTGTGCACGGTAACAAAATGAATCCGTCAAAAACGGTTACAGTACATTTCAGCATAGCGGAAAACAATTTGCGCTTCACGATCGAAGATGAGGGTCCCGGTTTTGACTATGACAACTTGCCGGACCCAACCGCTCCGGAAAACATTGAAAAACCTCATGGAAGAGGTGTTTTTCTCATGAAGAAATTGGCTGACAACTGTGCCTTTGAAGACAATGGCCGTATTGTAATTCTGGATTTCGCCGTTCTCGAAAATACTCCGGCCTAATTTCTAGCCGCAAGCTAAGATTGGAATTCCTTGCTCATTGGTGAGCAACAGCTCTTTATCCGACTTCATCATCAAGAATCCATTATCGACTACTTCTGAAGGTGTAGCGATTAAGCCAATCCCATTCTTCACGGCATAGTCGAGCGTTTGGCGAGCGAACCCCATTGAATGGTTGTTCGGCTCCTCCTTAACATGACTAAAGCGTATTCCTTTGGCCTTGAAAATTTTCTTCGCTGCGTCAAAGTTCTCGCGAATCTCCTTTTCTACATCGCCCACATATTTGTCGATTTCGTAAAAAACTACTTCGCTATCACATTCAGCCGCCAAATTCATTACTTGATCAATGAGGACACTTGCAATACTGCTGTGTGTCGCGGGGAATAAAATTCTACCAAATCCTTCCTCTGCAATAACACTGTTCTCCTGAACAACCAGAAAAGATTTATCAAGCGATTGTACAAGCGACAGAATTCTAGAACCAAACAAATGCTGTGTGATGCCCTTTACACCGTGAGTGCACAACACAATCAAGTCAGGGTTGATTGTCTCCAGCGACGTCTTCAAAGCTGTCATCAACCGACCATCAGCTAGATGCGTGTTCACAGGTAATGAAATACCCAGCTCCTCGGTTGCAAAAGCAGCCAGCTTCGCATGTTCCGCTTCAGTTATATCATTGGAAGTAACATTCAAAACATGAATGTTCGAACCTGCCAATTCTGCCAATATACGGGTTTGATTCAAGGCCTTTCTGCAGCCGTCGGTGTAATCCACCAAAACAACAATATTCTTCATGGGCGGTGAAATTAAATACACTCGACGCATTTCATATGAAACACA
>JBIKSC010000110.1:0-8365 GCA_044348775.1 Flavobacteriales bacterium
CACAGAGCCTCGCAACCTTGCTCACATGGCATGCCACCGATGCCCCCGATGCATATGAGATAGCGCGCAATGATTATATCCAAAGTAAGCAACAAAACCGCAATCCGTTTATCGACCATCCGGATTGGATAAGCTACATCAACTTTAATACGCTCACGTACCAAACGCCGGCACAGCAGCCGATGTTGCCGGGTATTCAGAAAGCTCAGCCGGTAATGAAGCGAGCCGATGTAATTGTATGGCCGAATCCGACCGAGTCTGAGGCTAATCTGACGATCGATTCTCCGGTTGAAGATGTAGTTACGTTCAATGTGTTCGACCTGACGGGTAAACTGCTTTACACGGTTCAATCGCCCGTCATGATTGGAAGTACAACTATTCCACTGAACGTTGAAGCGCTGACTTCCGGTTTCTACGTCGTTCAAGTTGTGGGTGAAAGCCTTCGCGAAGAAGTAAAGTTCCGCAAGCTCTAAACGCTAGTTTGTTTTTCTCGGATCGCGATACGGTTTGGAATCGTCATCGGCAAATTGGCTGATGTCTATTTCATCCATGAATATCCATTTGTCTTTCTTCAGTTCGAAGAGACAGTAGGTGCCGTCAGGACCATAATCGGCATAGATTCCTTGCATCATCGGATTTTTAGGTGAAAGGTGGTCCATCACGATACAGTTCTTTTTGGGATAGTACTTTACCGATGCACTCACCTCGTTGCTGTATTCGAGGAGAACGCGCTTACGAGTATCACTGCCGTATTCAAACAAATTAGCTCCCAATCGTATCTTATCTCCGTTTATGGTTAGAGCGTCTACTATTTTTCGTGTGGTGAGGTTGTCCTTGCCATCCCAGCCTAACAAGGTATAGGTGCTGCTTTTTCCTTTGCGCGTCATCGGAATAATCTCAAAGTAAAGGGCTCCCAGCCATTTTTCGGTTGTCAAGAAACGTGACTCCGGCTTTTCGGGCTCGTGCAAAGCGTCTTGCAATTCATGCCAGGTGAAGTTCTTTTGTTCATCATCCCATATGAGCAAGAAGCAGAAGTACTTGTATGTGCCATCGCGGTAGGGGAGGTTCCAGTTGAGCAAACGTATGTGATGGTCTTTGGAAATGAGCGTGCTAAAGTTCAATTGACTAAACGGGTAATCAAATACCTCAGCATTTTCAAAAGATGAAATCCATACTTGTCGCATCGCCTCGCAAATAGAGTCGCTGCGAACATCGTCCATGGAGGAGGCTAATTGCTTGTGCAAATAGGACAGCTTCTGTTCGGTCTCGACCACGGATGAACCGCTTGCGTTAAGACCCCTCAATACCAATAATATGAATGAAAGTATTCTCATAGTGTATCCAACTCCAATACGATTTTCAAGCGAAATTATTTTCTAAAATGTAATCTTACCACACCATACTTTCTTCGTCCATCCACATGCTTTTCAACTTGAGGGCTTGTTCGAGTACGTCACGCACACAACCTTCACCGCCTTTTTTCGGAGAGATATAATGAGCAATACTCCGGATTTCAGCGGCAGCATCAGCCGGACAAACGGCCAATCCGCAGTGACTCATCACGGCATAGTCCGGGATGTCGTCGCCGATGTAACACACGTCTTCCGGCAGCAGGTTGTTTTTCTCCAGAAACGATTTGAAGACGTCAATTTTTTTGGCTGATCCCAGGTAAATTTCTGTTACACCCAATCCTTCAAATCGCTTACGCACCGCTTCGCTCTTGCCTCCGCTGATGATGGCAATGCGCAGTCCCTTCTTCACAGCCAGTTGCACGGCATACCCGTCGCGCACATTCGCCGTGCGTACCTGTTCGCCATCGGGCATGAGCCATACGATGTTATTCGTGAAAACTCCGTCGACGTCGAAACAAAAGGTTTGGATGGTTTTGAGTTTTGCTTTGTAGTTCATGATGATTACGGATTACGGATTACGAATTACGGATGATGGGTTCCAGTAATGTCTTTTGAGATGAGTTCATAGAGTTTTTTCCATTCTGGGTGCAGCTGAAGCAGGTTCAGATGACGATGGATTGTCTCCGTATCATTTCGCTTGGCCGGGCCTGTTTGAACTTGCAAGGGTTCATGGTCGTCGAGCAATTTCATGTGCGCTTTTACCATAGGGTTTAGCAGTTGTTCGGGAAGCCCTGCTTCGTGAAGCAACTGGTGGGCGATGTGCTGCATGTGATTGGTAAAGTTGTTCGAAAAAACGGCTGCTGCATGCGCCGTCAGTCGTTGCTTTCCATCTGCTTTGGTCCATGTGCCCCAAGCCTTCTTCAATGTTTGTTCGATGATGCGCTCGGTATCTTCATCAGCACATTCAAACAATACCTGAATGGAAGCATAGTCGATGTCAGTTCCGCGTGTGAGCGTCTGACAAGGCCAGCAAACGGCTCGGTGGGGCTGTGAAATGGATTGAAGGTCGCTTCCTCCTGCAAAATGAATCACGGTTGCCTGGTCGCTGATGTGCGTGCACGCTTCGGCAATCGCAGTATCCGGAACTGCAAGGAGATAGACGTCTATGTTTGCAGGCATAGTGTCCCAGCTATGATGAATTTCCCACCCCTGTGATTGGTCATTGTTGCGCGATAGATGGGCGTGGATGTGCAAGCCTGCATTGCGCATAGCACGGCTTAAATGCCAGGCTAAATTTCCGTTTCCAATTAGGGCGACTCGCATAACAGGGCGAAGATAGCATGAAGCAATTACCTTTGCCCTATGCAGTCTTCGATACAACTTGATACACCCACGCGCTGGAAGGATTACGAATTGCTTGATTGTGGCGATTTCGAAAAACTGGAGCGCTTTGGGGAATTCATCACCATTCGCCCTGAACCGCAAGCTGTTTGGCCCAAACTACTCACCGAAGGCGAGTGGAAAAGCAAAGCCCATGTTCGCTTTGTCCAGAAAACCAGCAATAGCGGAGAATGGCAGAGACTTAAGAAAATGCCTGACCAGTGGCGCATGAAGTACACGCTCATCAACAATGAGGATATTGTGTTTCGCTTGGGCCTTACTGCATTCAAACACGTGGGAATTTTCCCCGAGCAAGCTTCGAACTGGGACTATATCGTTGAAAGTATCGGCGCCATGAAAACGCCGAAGCCGCGAGTGCTCAACTTGTTTGCCTACACCGGTGGTGCATCACTGGCGGCTGCCGCTACAGGTGCAGAGGTCACCCACGTCGATAGTATCAAACAGGTTGTGAGTTGGAGCAATGAGAATATGCAGCTTAGCGGTCTCGAGGATATTCGCTGGATGGTAGAAGACGCCTTGAAGTTTGTGCAACGGGAGGTTCGTCGCGGTAATACCTATCATGGTATCATTCTCGATCCTCCTGCCTTCGGTCATGGACCTAAAGGGGAGAAGTGGAAGCTCGAAGAGAATATCGCGGAGATGATGCGAGGCGTGCTTCAAATTCTCGACCCGAAGGAACACTTCCTCATCCTGAACGCTTACAGTCTTGGACTATCCGCGCTGGTCATTGAAAATCTATTGAAAGAACACGCCGGTGATAAACTGGGTATTGGTGAACTGTACCTGCAAGCAAAAACGGGCGTTAAGTTGCCACTGGGTGTTTTTGGGCGATTACGAATGACGAATTAATCCATTCTCCATTCTCCATTCTCCATTCTTCATCCGTAATCCGTAATCCGTAATCCGTAATCCGTAATCCGTAATCCGTAATCCGTAATCATGAAAACCCTCCTAATCTACGCCATTACACTTATAGCCTTAGCATCCTGCAACACCCCATCCACCGAAAACCCCCGTTCCGAACGCTCCCAAATGATGATAGCCAATATGAAACTGGCCCGTGACCCGCATACGTGGTCGAAGCCCAACGAAGCTCGCGTCAAGCATCTTGAATGGAACGCTGAAGTGAATTTCGAAGAGCATACCATTAGCGCAGTTGCTCTGTATACAATAGAAAACTTAACAGGCACGGATACAATTATTTTCGACACCAAGGGATTAAGCATTACAGATGTGTTGGTGGATAACGCCCCGGTAAGTGTTACTATTTCGCCGGACAAAGCGTATATAGGCTGTGCGTTGTATGTGCCTATTCGAAAGAACTCCAAGAACGTTATGATTACGTACACCACCTCGCCCTATGCGGAAGCTTTGCTCTGGGTGGATGGTGAAAAGCCTTTTCTCTTCTCTCAGTCGCAAGCCATTCTTGCACGCACTTGGGTGCCATGCCAGGATAGTCCAGGCGTGCGCATTACGTACAACGCACGCGTGAAGGTGCCGCAGGGACTGATGGCCTTGATGAGCGCGGAAAATCCACAGTCTGTTTCTGCTGATGGAACGTACACTTTCAAAATGGATCAGCCTATTCCTGCTTATTTGATGGCGTTAGCGGTTGGTGATGTACAATTCAGGCCCATTGGTGATCGCACAGGTGTATACGCGATTCCTTCCCTCATCGACGCAGCAGCGAATGAGTTCAGCGATATGCAGGCGATGGTAGATGCGGCGGAGAAACTATACGGTCCCTACGTGTGGGGACGTTACGACTTGCTGATACTTCCTCCGGCTTTTCCTTTCGGGGGCATGGAAAATCCGAAGCTCACATTTGCTACGCCAACCATTATTGCCGGTGATAAATCACTCGTGTCGCTGGTTGCTCACGAGCTTGCGCACAGCTGGAGCGGCAACCTGGTAACGAATTCTACATGGGATGATTTCTGGCTGAACGAGGGATTCACTGTGTACTTCGAACAGCGTATCATGGAAGCGGTGTATGGGCGTGAACGCGCGGAAATGCTTGCGCAGTTGAGTCGTCAGGATCTCGATGCAACTCTTGCTGAGATTTCTGCCTCGGCACATCCTGAAGATACCCGTCTGAAACTGGCACTCGAGGGCCGCAGCCCCGACGATGGTATGACGGACATTGCATACAACAAGGGTTATTTCTTTTTACGACTGATAGAGGAAACCGCAGGTCGCGACAAGTTCGATGCATTTATCAAAAGCTATTTTGATACACACAAATTTCAAGTGATGGATACTGAGCGCTTCCTGGAATACTTGCGAGCAAACCTTGTAACACCTGAAATGGAGCAGAAGATTAACATACAGGCGTGGGTGTATGGCGAGGGTTTGCCTGCCAATGCGCCCGTGGTGCAGAGCACCGAGCTTCAAAAGGTGGATGAAATGCGCATAGCTTGGGAGAAGGGCGAAATGAAAAACGATCAATTACCTTGGGTAGCTTGGTCATACCAGGAACGCTATCGTTTCATCAGTAATTTTTCAGAGGCTGTTACTGCCAATCAGATGAAAACACTCGACCTGCAATTCGCGATTTCCGCTACCGGGAATAACGAGGTGTTGTTTGCGTGGCTTGAACAGGCTATTCGAAAAAATTACACCCCCGCATATGATGAATTGGAGAAGTTCTTGACGCGCGTCGGTCGCAGAAAGTTTGTCGCTCCGCTCTATGAGGCGATGGTTGCAACCAATCAGATGCCTCTGGCGAAGTCCATTTATGCGAAGGCCCGTCCGAGCTACCACGCAGTGACTGTTGGAACGGTCGATGAGCTTTTGAGGTGATTGAAGAATGGGGAATGGAGAATGGAGAAAGGTCTGCCCTTCTCATTCGGACACTTCAACTCAATCAAATACCTGTCATTCGCGGTACTTAGTACTTTGTAATTCGTACTTCGCACAGCGCAGATAGCCCATAGCCTTTCTATAGAAAAATGGTGAAACAGTGAAGAGCAATATGATGTCGTGCACTACTAACCAACTTCAGCATTGCACCACATTACTACTTCACTATTTCACCACTTCACCACTTCACCACTTCACTACTTCACATCAAAACGATCCAACTCCATCACTTTCGTCCATGCAGCTACGAAGTCTTTCACGAACTTCTCTTTCGCATCGTCGCTTGCATAAACCTCAGCAAGGGCGCGTAGCTCGGAGTGTGAACCGAAAATGAGATCAGCGCGTGTAGCAGTGTACTTCAACTCATTTGTTTTACGGTCGCGACCTTCGAAAATTTCTTTGCTTGCATCGACGGCTTTCCATTGAGTGTTCATGTCGAGCAGGTTCACGAAGTAATCATTGGTGAGCGCGTCCTTTTTTGCACTGAACATACCATGTTTCGAGTGATCGAAGTTGGCGTCGAGTGCGCGCATTCCACCTACTAAAACAGTCATTTCAGGTGCGGTCAACGTGAGCAATTGCGCTTTGTCCACCAGTAGCTCTTCCGTTGAAACGGTGTACTTCGTTTTCGTGTAATTGCGGAATCCATCGGCCATTGGCTCCAATACACCCATGGAGCTGATATCCGTTTGCGCCTGCGTTGCATCCATGCGGCCGGGTGTGAAAGGAACATTCACGGTGTAGCCGCCGTTCTTCGCAGCTTGCTCAATGGCTGCATTTCCGGCGAGTACAATCAAGTCGGCCATCGAAACTTTCTTAGCGCCCGATTTGCTATTGAAGTCGCCTTGAATTTTGTCAAGCGCTTTCAATACTTTGGTAAGTTGTGCAGGGTTGTTCACTTCCCAGTTCTTCATAGGCTCGAGTCTAATACGTGCTCCGTTCGCACCACCACGACGATCAGAGTTGCGATAGGTGGATGCAGAACCCCAAGCAGTGGATACCATTTCGCCAATCGTCAAACCTGATTTCAAAATTTCGGCTTTCAGAGCCGCCGCATCGTTGTTGTCGATAACAGCGTGATTCAACGCCGGAATCGGATCTTGCCAGATCAGCTCTTCTTTGGGTGCTTCAGGGCCCAAATAGGTTGTGCGTGGCCCCATGTCGCGGTGTGTAAGCTTGAACCAGGCGCGTGCAAATGCATCTGCAAAAGCATCCGGATTTTCCAAAAAGCGACGCGATACTTTTTCGTAGGCGGGATCAAAACGCAAGGCAAGATCTGTGGTGAGCATAGTAGGCTTATGCTTCTTCTTAGGGTCGAATGCATCTGGCACCATCGCTTCTGCATTCTTAGCTACCCACTGATTAGCTCCTGCCGGACTCTTCGTCAATTCCCATTCGTATTTGAACAGGAAGTTGAAGTAGTCATAACCCCATTGTGCAGGAGTGGATGTCCAGGTTACTTCCAATCCACTGGTGATAGCATCGGTTCCTTTACCGCTTTTGTAGTTGCTCTTCCAACCGAATCCTTGCTCTTCGATATCGGCTGCTTCGGGCTCTGCACCCACGTTTGAAGCCGGTCCGGCTCCGTGTGTTTTTCCGAAAGTGTGACCGCCTGCAATAAGTGCCACGGTCTCTTCATCATTCATTCCCATGCGACCAAACGTCTCGCGGATATCTTTCGCTGATGCAACAGGATCCGGATTTCCATTCGGTCCTTCGGGATTTACATAGATGAGTCCCATCTGAACGGCAGCCAACGGATTTTCCAGTTTACGGCCGTCTGCATAGCGCTCGTCGGCTAACCATTTCTTCTCCGGGCCCCAGTAAACGTGGTTTTCTGGCTCCCACACGTCTACGCGTCCGCCACCAAAACCAAAGGTGTTGAAGCCCATGGATTCGAGTGCAACATTACCGGCCAGAATCATCAAATCTGCCCAGGAAATTTTGTTGCCATATTTCTGCTTGATGGGCCACAGCAATCTCCGTGCTTTATCCAAGTTGGCATTATCCGGCCAACTGTTTTGAGGTGCAAAACGTTCCATACCCGAACGTGTGCCTCCGCGGCCATCTCCCGTGCGATACGTTCCTGCGCTGTGCCATGCCATACGCACGAAAAGGGGGCCGTAATTGCCGAAATCTGCCGGCCACCAATCTTGCGACTGAGTCATCACGGCTGTCAGATCTTTCTTGATAGCCGCATAGTCGAGACTATTAAAGGCAGCCTTGTAGCTGTAGGTCGGTCCCATAGGGTCGGATAGCGATGAATTCTGACGCAGAATGTCAAGATTCAGTCGGTTAGGCCACCAGTCTTCGTTGTCCTGACCCGAGCTTGAAACAGCCGCAGGTGTGACTAGCGAAGAATGGAAAGGACATTGCTCAATGCTGCCCGTGTGAGGCTGAGCATTTGCTGCTTGTGCCATAACAATGGAGGTTAAGATGAATAGCTTTTTCATTGTTGAAATGTCTTAGGGTTATGTGTCTTAGTACATGATCAAAACTAGTTTGTTCGATGACATTGATAAAAACTATAAATTTGATATTGATATTGATACTGTCTATGAACATTCAACAAATGGAATATGTCATAGCGTTGGCTGAGTCGCGTCATTTTGATAGCGCTGCTGCTCGATGCTTTGTTACGCAGTCAACACTGAGCACCATGATTGCAAAGTTTGAAACCGAACTGGGCATTACGCTATTCGACCGAAAACAAAAACCACTGGGCATTACTACTGCCGGATTACCGGTAA
>JBIKSC010000111.1:0-8337 GCA_044348775.1 Flavobacteriales bacterium
CGCTCAATCATGCTCATTTCTTTCTTTCTTTGGTCGCTCAAAAGTAACTCATGAAGCTTGTATCATTCAATGTCAACGGCGTACGCGCCAGTGTAAAAAAAGGATTGTTTGAATCCATTACGAAGATGAATCCGGATGTGTTGTGTTTGCAAGAAACCAAAGCCAACAATGATCAGGTGCGTGAGGCACTTTTCGGCCTTGAGGGATACGAGGTATTCTCGAGTTCAGCGGAAAAGGCGGGTTACAGTGGCACAGCCATTCTTACCAAAAAAAAGCCTTTGAATGTAAGTTACGGATTTGGCATAGCCGACCACGACACACAAGGGCGAACCATTACCGTTGAATACGATACCTTTTTCTTGGTGAATACCTATGTTCCTAACAGCGGAGCAGAATTAGTCAAGCTTGATTATCGGCAAACATGGGATGTGGCAATGCTAGCCCATCTGAAAAACCTAGAAAAAACGAAGCCTGTAGTGTGGTGTGGCGATATGAACGTGGCTCATCAACCCATTGACCTGGCCAATCCTAAATCCAATTACAACAAGTCCGCAGGCTATACGCAACAAGAAATTGATGGTTTAAGCCGCATATTTCAAGCCGGTTTCACAGATACATTTCGCCATTTTCACCCCGACACAGTAAAGTACAGCTGGTGGAGTGCCCGATTTAACTCGCGTGCGAAAAACGTAGGTTGGAGACTCGATTACTTTGTTGTATCCAACTCCCTTCTTTCCAACGTTTCCGATGCTTTTATCTTAAACGAAGTAGAGGGTAGTGACCATTGTCCGGTGGGTATTCAATTAGATATCTCATGAAGCGCATTGAACTGCTTTGTTTCATGCTTTTGCTGCTAGCCATCTCGATGGCTTATAGCGGCATGGCAGCAGCCAAACCCATTATCGTAATAGCGGTCACGGTTAATATGCTTTTCTACCTGATAACCGGCATAGGTCTTACACGAAACACATTCCTTCCTTCCGCTTGGAAGCATACGCAAACCGAGCTACGTCCCGCTCTGATCATGAAAACATCATCGGGAATCGTATTCGCATTTACTATGCTCGCCATTGCATTTAACGAACTGTTTATTTATGGCTTAACCGCACTTAGTATTTCCGCGGTCATTCTTCTTACAGCTGTCATGTTCTTTGCTATGAAATTATTGGAAGATGACCAACCAAAGCTTACCAGAGGAATTATAGTTCGCTCAGCAATTCTCAGTATTGCACTGACCTTTTACATTGTCACTCCTCTTTCTACGCGACTCGCATGGCGATTCGATGATGTCTATTATCGTGAGATGCTCCAATACGCGTTGGAAAATCCAAACGATGAAGATGCGCAGCGTGACCTGCTCGACTATGAAATGCGCATGGAAGGACAAGTGCCGTTTGAGCCGTTAGAATGACAGGCTAAGGCGTTGGTGAAACCCACACAGCCCCTGAGGATGTATACTCTTTTTTCCAAATCGGCACTGACTGTTTAAGCCTGTTCATGAGTGCCTCGCACGCTTTGAAAGCTTCTGCTCGATGAGGCGCTGAAATACCCGCAATTACAGCAGGCTCCCCCGCTTCGACACGCCCCAATCGGTGGTAAAGTAAAACACCCGTTACACCAAACTCCCTTCTCAAATCAGCAGCGATGTCGGTCAATACGCTATGCACCATCGGTTCATAGGCTTCGAATTCGAGGTGCGTCACCTCCTCGCCTTTCGAATGATTGCGAACCGTCCCGGTAAACAAAACGTGAGCGCCGCAGGATAGGTTGTGCAACACAGCGCGTGCCTCCGATTCCGAGAGCGTGCAATGAGTAAGCTGAAAGAAGTTGTTGTGACTCTCCATTTGCAATCGCATTTAACCGCCGCTAACAGGAGGTAAGACAGCAGCCACGTCACCATCGCTTAACAAGTGTGTCTCGTTGCACAGTTTCTCATTCACAGCAAGAGCATAGGCCAAGCCCTTATCGAGTCCGGTAAATCGATTGGCAAGTTCGCTGCGTAAATCAATAGCAGTAGCACCCTCCATCAACTCCAATGGCATTTGACGAACCCCGGCAATGTCTTGCGCAACACCGAAAAAGAGAACAGTGATTTTCATAGGTACTTCGAAAGCGTTCGAATAGCCGCAAAGATGATAATAACCACCGTCATCCAACGCACGATGCGGTGAGTAAATCGGGCGCTGCTCCAAAAAGACCCGAGCAAACCACCTAAGAGAACGGCTATGAACAAGGGCATCAACTCCCATTCCAATTGCCAGCCGTTCAATCGAATCTGCATGCTCAAGCCGGCGAGCGAATTCACGAGAATGAACACACTGGAAGCACCGGCAATTTGTTTGGGGCTTCCCCATCGAGAGATGTAAAGAAACGGAGCCAGGTAGATACCACCACCTATTCCAGTTATACCGGAAACACCGCCGATTACAAAAGCGAGCGGGAACATCCACCAGCGCAGCGGCTGCACGGTGAGTTGCTCGGTTGGTTCACGCCTAAGGATCATAGCCGCTGCAGCAACCAGCAACGCGACGGCCAGCGAAATGAAATACGTCTTTTCCGAAAGCTGCAAGCTGGAAGTATACAAGCACGGTGGAACACTGCAGGCCAAAAGAGCGAGCAAACCGCGCCACACGATCCAGTTGGCTTTATGAAACTGCCAAGTACCATTGGCAGTTACGATGGCATTGCAGCTCAGTGCAGCCATGCGCAACGCCTCAACTGATAACGTCGTTTGAGTAAGGATTGCCAGGTACATACTTCCGCCACCAAAACCTGCAGCGCTATAAACAAGTGCTACCAGGAAGAAGAGAAAAGCGTAGATGTAGATCAATGTGTTTATCTTTGAGTTGTGTCAAATTTGCGGTATAAATCCTTTCCTACATGGACAGAAAAAACTTTCTCAAAAAAGCACTGACAGGAGCCGGCGTGATTGCCGCAGGAGGTGCAGTAGCAGCAGTCATTACAAATGACATCGATGAGCTGAAGCCCATTGATATGAACAAACAAGTAGGATTTAACCATCACCCCGGACACGCTACCGTTATGAACGACAATACCGTATTGCACAAAGCCCAGACCCGCGGCAACGCCGACTATGGCTGGCTCAAAACGAACTATTCCTTTTCGTTTGCCAATTATTATAATCCGGACCGCATGAACTTCGGTGCGCTGCGCGTTTTGAACGACGACTTTATCGCAGCCGGCATGGGCTTCAACACCCATCCGCACGATAACATGGAGATAATCACCATACCGTTGCAAGGTGTTGTTGCTCACAAAGACAGCATGGGCAACTCGGGCACCATCACTGCCGGTGAAGTGCAGGTAATGAGCGCAGGCACCGGCATACAGCACAGCGAGTTCAATCATTTGAAAGATGTCGATTTGCGCCTCTTTCAGATTTGGGTATTTCCCAACAAAGCGAATGTGACACCGCGTTACGACCAGATGCCGTTGCCCCTCGAAAAGAAAAACGAATTGAATCAAATCCTATCACCAAGTCCAGACGATGCCGGAGTTTGGATTCACCAAGACGCCTGGTTTCATTTGGGCACTTTCGATAAAGACAAGAGCATCAAGTATTCATTGAAGCGCCCTGCAACGCATGGAGTATATGCGTTCATCGTAGAAGGCGACTTCACCATCAACGGCCAAGCGCTCAACAAGCGCGATGGTTATGGTTTGTGGAAATTGAATGAGCTGAACATCACCGCTGATAGTGATGAGGCGAGGATACTGTTGTTGGAAGTACCTATGATGTAATCAATGACTAATGACGAGTGACTAATGACTAATGACGAGTGGCTAGTGACAAATTGGTCATTGGTCATTAGTCACTAGTCATTGTCTACAACCCTGTTGAAAAACTGCATTTTCATTTTTTTAGAATGCCGGATTAAGGCGTAGAGCTCGGATACATTTGTCAGGAAACAATCCAACCTTAAAACCAAGCTTATGATGCAAGACAGACTAAAAATGATCGAAACCATGCTCGAAACCAATCCGAAGGATAGTTTTCTTCATTATGCTGCTGCCCTCGAGCACCAGAAGAACGGTGAGATTACGACAGCTATCAAGATCATCCAGAAGATAATCAAGAACGACCCTGAGTATTTGGCTAGCTATTACCAACTCGGAAAGATGTTGGAAGAGCGCAACAAGGTCGAAGAAGCAGTTGAAGTATACAAAGCAGGCAAATCGGTTGCCCGCAAGCAGAACGACATGAAGACCCTCGGTGAATTGTCGGAAGCCCTGATGCTTCTCGACGTTTACGAAGAATAGGGCCGCTCTGCTGGGCGTCCATGCAGCATTGCTCTGCGCCCATGCAGATGTACATTAAACAGAATTTAAGATTCCATCAACGTCGCAAGCGTGCTATTTTTGACGAGCATCTTGCGACGTTTTTATTTATGAAAAAAATCCTTCTTGTTCTATGCGTGCTCTTTTCGATGCAGACCATTCAGGCATCGAAGATTCTCATTCAGATGGATGAGTCGCAATCGAATCATTTGAAAGCGTATGGCATAGCCTATTGGATTTTGGAAAACAAGATTCCGATGGAGTGGCTGCTCAACTACCGAGGCGGCAGTTTTCTGGTCGACAACTACCCCGACATCGCCAAGGAGTGCGGCATACGCGGAGTGAGTTATCAGGTGATCGCCGATGTGCAAGCCAATCAGATTTATTCAGAGATATCCGACCCCGAGGTGAATATGGAGCGAGTGAAGTTGGAAGTCGCTCCTAAGATTGCAGTCTACTCCCCTCCCGGTAAGTTGCCATGGGATGACGCTGTTACCTTGGTGCTCACCTATGCCGAGATACCCTACACCATTATCTACGACCCGGAGATTATCCGCAACGAATTGCCGAAGTATGATTGGCTGCACCTGCATCACGAAGACTTCACGGGACAGTACGGAAAGTTCTATCGCAGCTTCAAGAACGCCGCATGGTATCAAGAAGAAGTGCGCTCGCAAGAAGCAATGGCATCATCACTAGGCTTTACGAAAGTGTCGGAGATGAAGCGACAAGTCGCCTTGAACATTCGCAACTTCGTAATGGGCGGTGGATTTTTGTTCACCATGTGCAGCGGAACTGATTCGTTCGACATTGCATTGGCGGCAGAGAATGTTGACATCGTAGAAAGTGTATTCGACGGCGACCCCAGTGACCCTTCAGCACAAAGCAAGCTCGATTATCAGTCCGGTTTTGCGTTTCAGAATTACCGCCTCGACAAGGACCCGAACATCTATGAGTTTTCCGACATCGACGGCACCGAAGATCACGGGAAGCTTACCGAGCTCAACGATTTCTTCACCCTGTTTGATTTCTCTGCTAAGTGGGATATCGTTCCAACGATACTGACGCAGAATCACACGCAGGTAATCAAAGGCTTCATGGGTCAAACAACATCGTTTCGCGACAATTTCATACGCAGCAACGTCACCATCATGGGTGAAACAAAGAGTGTGAAATGTGCGAAGTATATACACGGAGAATTGGGACAAGGCCAGTGGACCTATTACGGCGGTCATGATCCGGAAGACTATCGCCACCTCGTTGGCGACCCACCTACCGACTTGAACCTCCACCCCACTTCACCGGGGTACCGCCTTATCTTGAATAATATTTTGTTTCCGGCGGCGAAGCGGGAGAAGCAGAAGACGTAGTGGCGGGGACTGGAGACTGGAGACTGGGGACTATGGTTGTAGCCTCTCATTCTGTTTCTGTTTCTCATTCTATTTTCTAACCGCAGAGTCGCCGAGAAAGCGGAGGAAGTAAATAAAAAAACTTTGCGCCTCTCTGCGGCTTTGCGGTTAAAAAAACAGAAACACAATCAGCATCAGAATAAGAGTGCTCAGGCCACCCCTACAATCCTACACCCCTATAATCCTGTAATCCTGCTTCTATTCCACAATGAACCTCACACCTTGACCGCGAGCATCGGCATTTAGCATGTAAACGCCAGGGGAGAGTTGCGGTAGTTGTATCGCACTCACCAATTGCTGCAACACCCCTCCATGAACAACTCTTCCGGTGCAATCGCGAATACTATATTCCTTACCCAACTGTTTTGCACTGCATTTCACGAAAAGTACCGATTGGGTCGGATTGGGATAAACTTCAAACGGAGTGTCATGAGTATCAGCAATAGCATTAACCTCCGATGGCACATAGGCCCGGATAGTATTCTGTCCGCCCACAACCGCCACTCCATTGGGTGCAATGCAAACGCCTGAGGTATTGGTAGCGGGTAAAAAATTCGACCAAAGCATATTCAGATTTTGATCGAAGGCATAAACATAATCTTCACCATTGGTGGCGTAGATCATTCCGTTATTGGTTGCGGTCAATCGCGGAGAGAAAAATCCACCTTGCGTAATCGAAACCGACTCGTTGATCAGTTCGCCTGTAAAACCATTCAAGCGAATAATCTTACCGTCACTGGGCGCATAGACAGATCCATCTTCACCCACACACATCAAACTGAACGACGAGTTACCGGTAATTTCTGTTTGCCACAGCAAATTGAGCTGTGTTCCATCATCGGTAAAAGCGGCAATATTATCCTGCGTCAAATGCACGTAAATAATGCCATTGTTACCGACCATTAAGGCAGATTGCGGAACATTACCGCCCGGCTGAAGATCCTCCACCACATGCTCATACATCTTTAGACCGCTTGTGAGATCCGTTGCCCAGAGATATGCTAAGCCGTTAAGCGATTCAACGGTATACCCCGTGTTGTTCTCATTGTTTATTGCCATCTCGCCACTTCCCGAAGACATCTCCACCGTCGGTGTTTCCCATATCAATTCACCCGTTGCCGGATCCATTTTGTAAGTCACCTGATTACCTCCGATATACATACTGCCCAAGGTATCAAACACTGCAGTCTCCGTTATATACGGCATAACCGTAAATGGCGCAGTATAAAGAAGTGAACCATCATTGATGTTGAGGGCATAGAGGGTATCATTCGGACTCTCGGTCAAACGCACCACAAATAATCGACCGTCACGCAGTCCAACCGGTAGCGAGCGGCCTGCATTATTCGTAACATCTGCACTCCATAAAAGCTCGCCTGTCATAAGATTATAGCACTCAACCGGCGCATTAGTCAAGCTCATAAAACGCATCGTAACAACGTAATCATTCTCAATGAAGAACGGCGTACCGAAAAACCCTTGCGACTGCACCTGCCACAGCAGACTATCCTCCATCGGACCGGCAACATCAACGTAGCCATTCAAGCGGGAATTCCCGCCCGTATTATTCCATCCTGATAATTGAGCGAAGCCATAAGAAGCCATAAGCAGTGAGATGCCTGTGAGAAAAGTTTTCATAGGTAGTGGTATGTATTAACACCAAATGTAAAAGGAAAAACGCCAATTGGCGCAAGTCGCTGATGCCATTCCCTTGTTTTCAAAAACAAAACAGGCATTCTTCTGGATGTGTTTCACATTTTTTTTTTCTAACCGCAGAGTCGCCGAGAAAGAAGAGTAAATAAATGAAAAAACTTCGCGACTCTTTGCGCCTTTGAGGTTCAATTGTCTCAACCGCAGAGACGCCAAGAAAAATCAAGAGAAAAAAACTTTGCGACTCTTTGCGCCTTTGCGGTTAAAAATTCCAGAATGAGTACGCTATCCAACTTCGCCCTTCGCCCCTCGTACATCGCCCTTCGAAATCTTATACCTATGCCGTATCGCCATCACCGTTCCGATGACCATTACTAGGCAGCCGATCCAAAGCACATTGATTTGTGGGAAGACTTCTGCGGTGAGTATAAGCATGTCGCGCTCCGACGAGCTGTGCTGCTGCACTGTGAGTTCGAGTCCTTCCGGCTTTTGATTGAGGGCAAACAACATCTTGAACTGCTTGCTTTCTACAGGGTAGGTAAATGGCACAGAGTCTTGCAACCAAATCATGGGTATCATTACATTCTCTACCCGCTTACCGTCGGTGATAATGGCAAATGCCTTCTTGCCTATCAACCCTTCCGGGAGGTTCTCAGGAAGTGAATCGATTTCTACCAAACTATCGATGCGCATGCTGATGATTTCGGTGAGGCGAATGTCGGATTGCAAATCGACAATGGCTGACTTTGGTTCGAGGTAGCCTTCTTCATCGGCCTTCTTCTCCTCAACGTCGGTGTGCTTGATGAACGTGTACAAGTCATGACCCAAGAAATGCTTCGTGCTGGGTTCACGGCTGTTGCCCTTGGGCGACATGAGCACACTCGGTTCCAACACAAACAAACGCTCACCGGGTGTGCCGGGCGTCCAGAGGGAAAGGTCTTCCGCAGAATGAGCATCGACCTCGGCAGGAGTTACTTCC
>JBIKSC010000112.1:0-8309 GCA_044348775.1 Flavobacteriales bacterium
GGAGTGAAGTCGTACATGACCCCCCAACAGACAAAGGCAGCACAAATGGGTGTCAGTAACATTGGCATGGACGAAAACCGCAAAACCAATGGTGCTCAGCCTTTCGACCCTGATGGCTATAATGTTTTGTATGATAAAAATGGCCATGTGTGTGTAACAGGTGATTTCATGAAGGGTAAGTTATATAACGGCCGTGTATTTCATTACGACGCCAACGGACTAAAAACAGGAACTGAGATATATACTCGCGGAAAGAGTAATGGGAAATTGGAACAAGACAACAACAATCAGTAACAGTGAATGTAAAAAAATAATCAAACAACCACCGCTCATAATGCGGTGGTTTTTTTATGTCCGCTCATACTAATAGCTATTTACTTTGTGGCATGGAACAGAATTTATACATCTACAACAGCATAAACAGAGAAAAAGAACGCTTTGAGCCCATCACACCGGGTCACGTGGGCTTATACGTTTGCGGACCAACGGTATACAGTGATGTGCACCTTGGCAATGTTCGCACGTTTATGACCTTCGATATTGTTTACCGTTACCTCGTTTTCCTGGGATATAAAGTGCGCTATGTGCGCAACATTACAGACGTAGGTCATCTCACGGGCGACTCTGATGATGGAGAAGATAAAATTGCCAAAAAAGCCAAGCTTGAAAATCTCGAGCCCATGGAAGTGGTGCAGAAATACACCAACGGCTTTCATGATGTCATGCGAATCTTCAACATTCTCAATCCGTCCATTGAGCCTACTGCAACCGGCCATATTGTAGAGCAAATCGAAATGATTCAGGACATCATTAAGAACGGATATGCCTATGAAAGCAATGGCTCGGTGTACTTTGATGTGCGCAAATTCAATGAGAAGTATCCGTATGGCAAACTGTCCGGACGAGTAATCGATGAGTTATACACCAACACCCGCGACTTGGACGGACAGGACGAAAAGCGTGACTCTCTCGATTTTGCCTTGTGGAAGAAAGCCGACGACAGCCACCTGATGAAGTGGAATTCGCCGTGGGGCATTGGTTTTCCCGGATGGCATATTGAGTGCTCGGTGATGAGCACGAAGTACCTCGGCAAATCATTCGATATACATGGAGGTGGAATGGATCTGAAGTTTCCACACCACGAATGTGAGATTGCGCAAAACGTTGGAGCAACCGGTCACGAGCCTGTACGCTATTGGATGCACGGCAATATGCTCACCATGAATGGGCGTAAAATGGCAAAAAGTGAGGGCAATGGATTTACTCCCGAAGAACTCATTACGGGTAATCACAAATTGCTCGACAAAGGCTACAGCCCGATGACTGTGCGTTTCTTTTTCCTCATGGGTCATTATGCCAGCACACTCGACTTCAGTAACGAGGCATTGCAAGCAGCAGAGAAAGGATATAAACGAATGTGCGCTGCCCTGAAAGTACTTGATCAGTTGAGTGCATCCGCTCATTCCGACTTTGACATGGCAGCATGGCGCAGCACTTGCGTCGATGCCATGAACGATGACTTCAACACGCCAATTGTGATCTCACAATTATTTGAAGGAGTAAGGGTGATCAACTCTGTAAAAGAGGGTAACATGGCGCTGAATGCTTCAGATATAGAGCTTTTAAAAACAACATTTCACTCTTTCTTCTTTGACATACTCGGACTCAACAATGAAGATGGGGGCAGTGATAATTCGAAGCTCAGTCAGTCGCTCATGGATGTAATCATACAGATGCGGAATGAAGCCAAGGCAAACAAAGACTACGCGACATCCGACAAATTACGCGATGCGCTCGCATCCATTCAAGTGAAGATAAAAGACTCAAAAGAAGGAACCAGCTGGACCTACGTAGGTTAAGCCATACTGCACCCCATGAAAGCAAAACAGATAGGCGCTATCGCTTTGATAGCACTCTTCGTTGGAAGCACCGTTTACGTCGGATGCAAAGACGACAAAAAGCAAAATACACAACAGCGCAAGCAGCAACCGGAGAAAAAGGAGATAACTGCCCCACTCTTTCAGGCCGATTCAGCATATGCGATGATTGAAAAACAAGTTGCATTTGGTCCGCGTGTTCCCGGCACACCTGCTCACAGAGCTTGTGGTGACTGGATGGTAAAGCAACTGAAATCGTATGGCGCAAACGTAATTGAACAAAGTACTACACTAAAAACGTTTGAAGGTTCGACCATACCGGTGCGCAACATTATTGCATCATTCAACCCAGATAAACCCAACCGAATCATGCTCTGCGCTCACTGGGATAGCAGGCCGTATGGTGATAAGGATAAAGACAAAGCACTTTGGAAAAAACCAATTGATGGTGCTAATGATGGCGGAAGCGGAGTGGGTGTTTTGATGGAGATTGCTCGACAGCTCCAGGTTTCACCAACGCAAGTCGGTATTGATTTGATTTTCTTTGATGCAGAAGATTTAGGTACTGCAGAGTTTGCAGAAGGGGCGAAAGAGATACTTAACGATGGATTCACATCAAGCTGGTGCCTGGGCTCACAGCACTGGGCCAAAGAAAAACATGTAGAAAATTACAATGCGCGTTTTGGAATTCTACTGGATATGGTTGGCGCTGAAAACGCCACTTTCAACAAAGAGAAATTCTCTACTCAAAGTGCTCCCGATGTCGTAAATCTTATATGGAGCACAGCAAACAAACTGGGCTATGCCTCCACCTTTACAGCCGAGGAAATTGAAGGTGTAGTAGACGATCATGTGTTTGTTACTAAGGGCGGTATTCGTTGTGTAGACATCATTGACACCAAGCCCCAGATTATGGCAATGGGTTTAGGAGGCTATGTGTTCGGATCGTATCACCATACACACAACGACAATATGAGCATCATCGACAAGAATACGCTCACTGCTGTTGGTCAAACTGTGTTGCAGGTGATTTACAACCAATAGTAATCAGAAATCCATGTTGAGGGAGAGGTAGAACACACGATCCAACACGCGACCATCATCGACGCCCCATGCCCAATCGGCGCGCACAAAATAACCAAGCAAGCGCGAGTGAAATCCAAATCCGTAGCCATACACCACAGGCTCGCGGTTGTTCGTGATAGACACAGTGACGGGATTCTTAACCAGGTCGGTACGATTGAATAAATTATCATCGGAATAGGGATTCCTTCCGGTCCAGGCACTTCCGGCATCGAAGAATGTTACCACTTGGAAATTCTCGATGAAATCACTCTTGATAGGCTTCTTAGCAAAGTACTTAAATACGGGCATTCGTAATTCCGCGTTAGCAACTACCGCGGAATTTCCATTGCGTGCGTTGACATAAAAACCGCGAACGGGACCGACAAACGACTGAAAACGATACGGTTCGTCGGGGTTGATGGGCGTTGCATTGTCGATGCGCTGGAACAACCAATTGTCGACACCGCCGAAATAGTTAATGACCTTTTGTGCGCCAAAAGAACTGGTTCCGGCCAATCGAAATGCCGCTATAAAGTTTCGGTGAATACGCTCGTAATGTCTGGCATCAAAACCTACAATATTGATATCCGTTCGAGTCTTGTTGTTCGGTTGCTGATACCGCTCTACCCATGCTTTGGCGCGTGTTCCATTGAACAGATTCAACCCCGTCGAAATAGTATTATCGAAAACGTACTCAACCTTCAAAGCCAGATTAGTCTCGGTAACATTGGGTGATTCTAATGAGGTAAGATCATTCGACTGTCGCACTCCTCGGTCAACACGCACATCACCGCGAATTCGCAGAGAACTAACCTCACTAAAAGGATACTTCACACTGTAAGCTAAATCGTTGCTCTGAAGTTTAACGATATCAATGCCTTGCTGCACACGTTGCGACTGACGCGAGAAAATGATTTTTCTATCCCAGCGGTCCTTCAGACGTTCAAAGCTGATACCGTATTCAGCATTATCCAAACCCCAGTTTACTCGGAAGCCGCCAACCACCTTATAATCTTCAAACAAATCAGAGATTCCGAATTGCGTGAAACCGGATAAGCCCGGAGAAATGCTGTTTGGCGATGGACCTGCATAATTCTGATAAATCGGATTGAAGAAATTATTGCTCATTTGAGCGATCGCTTTATCGGCTGCAAAATTCAGCTTATAGTTTCGCGAACGTGGCAAGACAAAAGTATTGAGCGTATCGCCCGCCAATTGCTTGGCTTTACTGCCTGTCTCCTGAACTCGGACGGTTTCTTTTTCCAGCGTATAATCGAAGCGCTCATCTTCAAAACTGTAGTTATCGATATCAATGTCACCTTTCGATAGCGTATCAGCAGAAATTCTTAAACGATCGGTCATTCCAGGCAGTTGTTCTTCCTTACGTTGTTCTTCACCTGTTTGTGCTCCAGCAAACACATCGTCATTTCGATTTCCAAACACAATCCAAGGCCTACCCAACTTGCGAAAGCCTGTGAAATAACTTCCCTGCTTCCGTTGAAACTCATAATCATGAATATCGCGCTGATAGCCACTCACCTTTTTCGTGACGGTGAAATACCGGTAGTGAATAGAGGTGTCAATAGCACTGATTGCACTGTCGACATAGGCTATGGATCGATTACGATATCCGTTCTCGGCTGCAAGGAATGTGTAGTACTTCTCATTGTACTCATAGGGCATAGATTCATCTATTTCAGGAGTAACTGTGATGCGCTCGAGTAGTTTCGACCGATTCTCTATGTTAAAAATATAGACGTCATGAATAGCATCCATCGCCACAAGTTCATCGGCATCGGTGCGAAGGGTATCGTCAGGTCGGTTGGAAGTAAAAATGGCACGACGCCCACCCTCAATAAAAGTTGGGTTTAAATCATCCCAACTATCATTGGTCAATTTTTCAAAATTATTCCCGATCACTTGGTATAAATACAAGTCCGTTTGTCCTCGGTTAACAGCACTCAAAATCATTTTCTTTCCATCAGGGCTATAGTTCATCGAGTTAATTTTCTCGATGAGATACAATTCCTTTTGAGTATGCTTTTTTTCGGTCACATTATAATTGCCTATCCATGCGTTAGCCCTCCTTTCAAAAATATACGTCAATATTTCCCCTGAAGGATGCCATGCCAACACGGGAAAGGTTTTATCCGGAATGCGATCCATGCGAGGCTCACGCTTCAAAATACATTTTTTCGTTTGCTTTTCGACATCATACAACCAAATCCGGTACTGACCCAATTCATGCGTTACGTAAGCGACATATCGTCCGTCGGGTGAATGGGTAAAATGTGAATATTCGAAATTCCGTTTGTATTTCACTTTTACATCGCCAAGCATGCGTTCGGTTTTGCGGTAGTCACGCATTTCCTTGCGCGAAGGATTTGGCGGCAAGCGCACCTCTCCCGGTAAAAATTCGGATCGACCTGCTGCTGCTTTTTCTTTATAAAAATTCAAATACTCATCTGAAAGCTGATCAAGAGGTAATCCCAAGACATAGAGAAATCCACTTTCAACATTTCTGCTTGCCTGAGCCATGTAGAGAATATTCGGAATCACATTCTGGCCATACACTTCTGCGATAAAATTCCAAAACGTTTGCCCGGCTAAGCGTGCGTCATCTCCCTCAAACTGATTAAAACTTTTGAAGTTTTTACTTCGCACCAGGTCTTTTACGAAGGTGATACTCTCGTTTGAAACGCCGCTGGCAGCATAGGCAATGATACCTTCTTCAAACCACTTTGGCACTGTTAGCAACGTAGAGTTTTTGAGGACATCCTTCCAATTACCCCCATATACCAATTGCGCAAACAGCACACGTGCCAGGTTTTCACGTATCTGCTTCTCCAGTAACTCGTGATTGCCTTCGTAGTAGGTAAACATTTTGCTGCCTACAATTTTTGCGGCACCACCAATATTAAACTGATCATCACCTGTTAGTCCGAGATTACTCTGGCGAAACTCACTTTGATTCAAATAGGATAGAACTTCAATTTTCTCATCAATCGTGAAGTCAAAAAACTGCTGCATTTCCTTGAGGTTGCGCTCACAAGCCATGAGAGTGTATTGCGCAAGGTCTTCCCCACCGATATAATAGTACACTTCGAAGTTTTCAGACGGGTAGTAAAACCAAGTGAACTCTCGGTACTGAATCCGATTTTTACCGAACTCCATGTTGGTGCCCTGATAAAACTGTGCATAGCCGACTGATACGCAACAGAGCGTAATCACCAATAAAATCAAACTATGCAGGACTTGTCTTTTCATGCAGAGCATTAGCTGCTAAAATAGGGTTTAATCGACATTAAAAACGCACGACCTTTGTCATTCATGCCTCAACTTACCTCCTAATGAAAACACCCTTTCGTATTGCACAGTTCACGTTTAATGCATTCTCTGAAAACACCTATGTAATTGCGGACTCTGATGGGAATTCCATCATCATTGACCCGGGAATGACAGACCCGTCAGAAGACTCGATACTTTTTGAATACATCGAGGAAGAAAAGCTGACTCCTCAGCTTATTCTCAACACGCATTGCCACCTCGATCATATTCTCGGGAATTCTGCTGTTTCTGAGCGATACAACATTGATATGCGTTGCCACCGGCTAGAGTTACCGGTTATCGATCGCGCAGCTGCCACAAGCCTCATGTTCGGAATACCCTATCGCCCCACGGTATTGCCTTCCACAACTATTAAGGAAGACGAAGTGATATCGGTCGGTGCGATTTCATTCGAAGTGCTTTTCGTTCCCGGCCATGCTCCGGGTCATTTGGCATTCGTTTGTCACGAAGAACGCGTTGTGTTCTCCGGTGATGTGCTCTTTAAGGGAAGTGTAGGAAGAGTTGATTTGCCTGGTTGTAATGCTGCGCATTTGGTTGAATCCATTCAAACAAAGATGTATGCCCTACCTGACGATTACGTGGTTTACTCAGGACATGGTCCACAAACGACTATAGGCGATGAGAAACGGGAAAACTTTTTCGTGCGACCCGACTGGTCAGGGTTATGAGCCCGATTTCTTGAGCGTAAAGGCAAATGTGCTACCGACGCCCTCGGTGCTGCGAACAGAAATACTCTGGCTGTGGCTATCCACAATATGCTTGCAAATAGCCAAACCCAGACCCGAGCCGCCTTCATTCCGCGAACGGCTTTTATCGACACGATAGAATCGCTCAAAAATGCGCGGCAAATGTTCCTTGGCAATGCCCAGTCCATCATCCGCAAGTTCAATCAGCACGTTGTCATCCATATCATAAAAACGCACACGGGTTTCGCCGCCTTCTTTTCCATAAACAACACTATTCATGAGCAGGTTGATAAACACCTGCTGAATGCGCTTCCGATCTGCCTCCACCCAGATAGGCTTCTCTGCAGCTTGTCCAAGACGAAGAGTAATTTTCCGCTCAACGGCCTGGGTCTCGAGAAGCTCAATCGTGCTCTTTACCAATTCCACTACATCAAACCTGCTGAGCTCAAGCTGCATGTTTCCACTCTCGATACTGGCAATCTGATCAAGATCCTTCAACAAGTCACTTAATCGTTCGCAACTCACATTCGCCTTTTCAAGAAATTTGCGATTGAGTTGTGCATCATCGAGTTCAGTTTCAAGCAGTGTTTCAATATAACCCTGCACATTGAAAACAGGCGTTTTTAATTCGTGGGCCAGATTACCGATAAACTCGCGGCGATAGTTTTCCGCGCTGCGCAGCTCCTTAACCTCCCGAATTTTCTGATCAGCCCAGTCTGCTACTTCCTTGTTAATTTCATTGAGTACATCCGTACTCATTTGGATTTTAATCCTCGCATCTCCCTGGCTTTTTAGGGAGTGTATGGTCTTGTAAATAATTTTAACCTTGTGATAGAGGAACTTCTCAATGAAGAAGAAAACAATTCCATATGAAATTGAAAAGCCCAGCGCTAGAAGTATGACGAGCGGAATCAAGGTAAACTCGCGCTCCAGAATATAGATAACAAGAAAATATGTAATGGCCAGAAGGCCGGTGATAAGCGATGCTGAAGCAAGCGCAACTTGTCGGGGTGTTCGAACAGTGATGAAGCTCACGGTTCAAATTTATACCCTACGCCCTTAATTGTTTTGAAAAAATCGTCGCCTAATTTTTCGCGAAGTTTACGAATGTGAACATCAATTGTGCGATCTCCAACAATCACATCATTTCCCCAAACACTTGAAAGAATATTCTCACGGGTGAATACGCGTCCGGGCTGAGAAGCCAACAATGCCAGTAATTCGAACTCCTTTTTGGGTAGCGACAACTCGACACCATCCTTGTAAACCACATAACGCTCCTTGTCGATAACAATACCGGAGAGTTCGCGTTTTGGTAGTTCGACGGGAGCAG
>JBIKSC010000113.1:0-8303 GCA_044348775.1 Flavobacteriales bacterium
CACTGGCACAGGTACCACCATAGCAAACTCGCTGAGGTCGCCTTTGAAGTCGCTGCTCATGGTAATCACATTGCGATTTCCGTTGCGCACCATGATGACTTCGCTTTTATTATTGAACAAGCTGGCATCGGCCTTGGCAACGTAGAAACCGCAGAAGGCAAGTGCTTGAATGGATAGGAGCAGCGCGGCTGCCCATACCGAGAGTTGGATCATGGTTTTCATCGTATTGAATTTTGAAGGTTTGAAATGGGTTGATTTGTTTTTTTCCAAGAGAATGCAGCTATGCGCGGTGTGAGAGCATCGAGCATTGGCGTGAAGGGAGTGAGGAAGAAGAGTGTCCAAAACGGAGCACCGTTGATGAAGTAGAAATTGGCGACGTAGAAACTGATACCGCCCACAGCCATGGCCCACACGATACGCAACCTGCGGTGGTTGGGCGTGGTCATGGGGTCGGTAATCATGAAAAACGAAAACAACCAGAGTGAGCCGCTGCTTAGTTTGAGGAAAAACACGTCGTGCTCCCAACCGAGGTAGAGCACTGTGCGGGCATATTCGAGTGCGGCAAATGTGAGCAGGAAGGCAACACCTGTTTCGAGTCGTTTGATGTTGCTCAACACAGCAAGGCCTGCTGTCCCCACGATGAACATGATGAGCGCACTGCTGCCCCATTGACCGGGCGATATCCACGCATCGCCGCTGAGCGCTGCTGCGATTACAATCCCGAAGTTGGCCGGATTCCACAGGTGCTTGCCATTCACTTTGGTGAGGAACTTCATGCCGATGGCCATGAGCGCCGCGAAGAGAAATAGCCAAGGGCTGTTGGCTTTCATCAGGAGCGACAAACCCAGCCCTGTTATGAGTGCGCTTTTGAGTGAGTGCATCGGAAAGCCCGCGAAGCGAATGGCCAATGCCTGCGCCACGAGCACGCCGCTAAAAATGGCTGCGTAATTCTGCCAGTCGGCATCCCACCCGAGCAATAAAATACCATAGAGAAGAAAACTGATTTGTGCGATGATTTGAAAGTGGCGGCCATCGCTCCGAAGCCAAGCGAGTATGTTGCGAAGAGTGTGCATATCGAGTGAAATTTGATATGCGGTATCGTTCAATCGCAAAAAGGTTCAAATGGAATCAAAAATTATTCACGTTGATATTCGCCACTAGTCACTAATAAAAAAAGCTCCCAACCCCACCCGCAAGTTCTCTACGCTAGTTGGTGGTGTCAGAAGCTCAGATTCTTGAACGTGTGTTTTATGTATTGGGTTACGTCGGTTGATGAACAAAAAGATTTTTTATTTTCGGTAAATGAAAACAACAACCTTTATTTTGATTCTGTGTGCTTTCGTTTTTACATCGAAGCAAGCAGCAGCACAGTTTGTATTGTCAACGGCTGCAGACAGTGTTCAGATCTTCACGCAGTGGGGTAAAGAGAAACCCATGAAGAAGGAAAGCCCGAAAGTGTTGTTGATGCGCATCGAAAATTCTAATCCGCAATCGGTGGAGGTAAGCTTCGAAATCAATTTTATCGATGAACTGCGCGTGGTCGAAACATCAAATGTTCAGACCATCAAGATTGGCGCAGGCAAAGCAGGCAAGCCCAAGAAGGTAAAGTTGAAGTTCAAGCCCGCGAAGTACAATCCTGAAGATGTGGATGGGGTGGATGTTTCTATTGAAGAGGTGAAGGTGCAGTGATGCTACCCAGAATAAGAATTTTTATAAGAAGGAGAATGGAGAATGGAGAACCTTGGCGTCACAGTTCTCCATTCTCCATTCTCTTTTCTCCATTCTTACTTCTTCACATACGTCTCCACCACCTCCGTCAGCAGCCCCTGCATAGTAGGCGCGTCGGTCATAGTGTAGGTTTGGGGAATGTCGAACTCTGTCGGTTCCACTCGTTCGAAGCAAACACGTTTGGCTTTCATGCGCATGCAGATGCCGTATTGCTCGATGTCGTAGGCCATCATAAAACCTTCGAGATTTCGGTAAGGATTCCACCAGTTGCTGTTGTCAAGTCCGATGGAGCGGGTAGCATAAATGTCTATAGTAGGTTTGGCAGGGTCTTCCGGATGAGCGATGGTTTTGTAGCATTTGTAACCACAGATGAGTTTGGTTTCGGTGGTTTTTTCCAGGCGATACCCCGGCATTTCATCAAACCAATGCATGGTTTGTTCCTTGTTCATTTTCATGGCCGATCGCTTGCTCATGTTTTTGAGTAGCTGGGCAAACTCTTTTTGGGTGTTGTCGACGATGAAGTCGGTGGTGAGCATGTCGTATTCCGACTTGATGGATGAGTGCAGTTTGTTGTCTTTGAAAGTTACCGTCATCTCTTTGGGGTAGAGGTCCATCATCACTGAAGGCGTTTCATACGGGTACGAGATTTCATACACAATCTTTCCCTCGATATCCGCTCCGGCCTTGCTCAGGCTGCTGCAGGAAGCCACAAACCAGACGAAGACTATCATCAGGAGCAGCGCCATGCATTTTGTTGTGTTGTTCACCGTTTTTTTGCTTTGGTTGAAATGAGTATTTGGGGTTTTGTACGGCAAGGGCGGAGGAAAGGTTACGGAAGATTAATTACGGATTACGGATTACGGATTACGGATGACGGGTTACGACAATGAAGTGACATCGAAGTACTAATTACTAAGTACGGGTCTCTCCATTGGGATTGCGACTGCTTGTAAAATCCCCACCATCCCCCGTACTTTGTACTTCGTAATTAGTACTTGTTGAATATGTAATCCGTAATCCGTAATTCGTAATCCGTAATCCGTAATCCGTAATCAATCCCCCCCATGCTTCTCCTTATCCGCCCGGCCGCCTTCGCGCTCAACGCGCAAACGGCAGTCAATAATTACTTCCAGCCACAAACCGCCGATGAAGATGCGGTGGCGATTCACGCTGCGGCGCTGGTGGAGTTCGACGCCATGGTGCAGCAGTTAAGGGATGCGGAGATGGATGTAGTAGTGGTGCAAGACACCTCGGAGCCACACACCCCCGATAGCATTTTCCCCAACAACTGGGTGAGCTTTCACGAAGAGGGACATGTGCTGTATCCCATGTTTGCAGCCAACCGCCGGCTGGAGCGAGGGCTGGATATCTGGTCGGCTTTGCCATCTTCACTCTGTGCGCTTGATTTATCGGACGAAGAAAACCACGGTCGCTTCCTAGAGGGCACCGGCAGTCTCGTGCTCGATCGTAAATACCGAGTGGCATATGCGGCACTCTCGGCCCGCACGCATAATGATATAGTAAAACGTTGGTGCGAAGTGATGAACTATACGCCTGTTCTATTTAACGCCATGCAAACGGTCGAGGGCAAGCGGTTGCCCATTTACCACACCAACGTGATGATGTCGGTAGGCGAGGGGTTTGCCTTGTGGTGTCCGGAGTGTATCGACGATGAAGCCGAGCGAGTTGCTGTCGAGCAAACGCTTCGGGCTGCGGACAAGGAACTCATCACCATTTCTGAAGCACAAATGCATGCCTTCGCGGGCAATATCCTTCAAGTCTTTAATCGCAAAGGGGAGTCACTCGTGCTGATGTCTGCCACTGCCGAAGCGGCGCTTCAAGGTCAGGCTTTGGACGCACTCCGTCGCCACGGACGAATCCTCGCCTGCGCCATTCCCACCATCGAGAAGTACGGTGGCGGAAGCGCACGGTGTATGGTGTGCGAGATTAGTGACTAATGACTAGTGACAAATGACTAATGGCCCCTTTAGTCACTAGTCATTTGTCACTGGTCATTACTAACATTCTTTGGTCGAAACTCTTTTTCGCGCTCAGTTTTGACTATGGAGCGCCGGATTATGTTTACGCATCCAATAATCTGAAATGCGAAAACTGATCATCATCTCTATGGCAGCAACGATGCTTGCTTCATGTGCCACCAACACCAGCACGCGCAGTACGCAGCGCAAAATGATTCGCCCGGCCACAGGAACATCGAGTAATCTCGATGTGTTGATGCGTCCGGTGCTGGCCGACGTTTCTATCAGTGAGAAGCGGGAAGTCTTTGTGTACAACACCACCAGTGAAGATATGAGCACAGCGCTCTATCTGGGCGGTAGCAAGAAGCGAGGCGATGATATTTTCGTTTCTTCTCGAGAGGTTATGAAAAAGGAAGCGGAAAACCGCGCACAGTTTGCGTTTTTGGAAGAATACAAGTGCGACTTCCTGATTGACCCTATTTACTTATTTCAATTGGAAAACTCCTCTGAAGACAATACAGTGAAAATCAAAGTGCAGGTTTCGGCCTTTACAGCAAAATACAAGTCGTTCACCCAGCCCGATAGTCTTCCCAAGAGTGTGATTCAGGCGAATTCGCTTAAAGATCGAGAGCTTCCGCTTGTGACCAACACCAACTCCTACATCGATCGTACGTTCAGAAATTGGTCATTCACCGTTGGTGCAGATGGCGCCATGACCTTTGGTACGTGGGCTGAGAACACTCCGTATGCCTATGGTGGAAGCGCCATGTTGACCTATGGCTTGGGTAAGAAAATGGATGTAATAGCACAATACGGAGTGCTCAATTTTGAAATTGATCGTGCTGTGGATGACGTTTTCAAAGAATCGTTGTTGAGGCCTGCGCAGATTGGCGTTAAGGCCTACCTCTCGGAGCGTGACAAAGGAGCCTTTGCCTTTGCTCAATACGGTAGTTATTTATTTACTACGACGCGTTTTGATGAGGAAACGCAGGCTGACGTCACCTATAATGATGTGTTCGATGGTTTTACCGTTGGACTTGGATACCAAATCAACAAAGACTTTGATGTCTCTGCTAAGTTTACCACACTGGGTACACCCGTCCAGAACTCCAATTATGTTGGGGTGAGAGTGGCGTATAGACTGTTCGGATCGAAATAAAACAGGAGAATGGAGAAAGGAGAATGGAGAACTGTTGCGCAAACGGTTCTCCATTCTCCTTTCTCTTTTCTCCTTTAAATTTGCTGCATGACGTTCTCCCAATTTGACATGCACGCCATCGTGGGCGATGCAGTGCGCAAGGCTTGTAAAGATTTATTTTCAACGGAACTCACAGATGCTCAGTTGCAGCTGCAAAAGACCCGTAAGGAATTTGCCGGACACATCACGGTGGTTGTGTTTCCGATTACTAAAATTTCCAAGCTCTCTCCCGAAGCTACCGGTGAGGCACTGGGCAAGTACATGACCGAGCATGTTCCTTTTGTGAGCGCATTCAATGTGGTGAAAGGGTTTCTGAACGTGTCGTTGAGTGAAGCCTTCTGGAGCGGATTTTTCACCAAAGCATTGGCCGACCAACGATTTGGCTTTGCTGTTGAAGGAAGCGCACCGCATGTGATGGTGGAGTACTCTTCCCCCAACACCAACAAGCCGCTGCACTTGGGGCACCTGCGCAACAACTTCCTGGGTTATTCGGTCAGCGAAATTTTGAAGGCTGTTGGTCATCGAGTAACGAAAGTTCAAATCATCAACGACCGCGGTATTCACATCTGCAAAAGCATGGTGGCATGGGTCAACTTCGGGAATGGAGAAACACCGGAATCATCCGGCTTGAAAGGAGATAAGCTCGTAGGTAAATACTACGTTGAGTTTGATAAAGCGCACAAGGTGCAAATGAAAGAACTGATGGCGCAGGGTGTTGCGGAAGAGCAAGCCTCTCAGCATACTGCTATTATGCAACAGGCGCAGGAAATGCTCCGCGCATGGGAAGCCCGCGATGAAGAGACAATTGCGTTGTGGAAGAAAATGAACGGCTGGGTGTACGACGGATTCGCATCCACCTACAAGGCCATGGGGGTAGATTTCGATAAGCTCTATTACGAGAGCAATACCTACATCAACGGTAAGGAAGAAGTAGAGAGGGGGTTGGCGTCCGGTGCATTTTTTAAGAAGGAAGATGGTTCTATCTGGATCGATTTAACCGATGAGGGGCTCGATCAAAAAGCGTTGTTGAGGAAGGATGGAACAGCTATGTACATCACACAGGACATCGGCACAGCTATCCTTCGTTTCCGCGATTTCCCCGATTTGGCATATCAGATTTATACGGTCGGAAATGAACAAGAGTATCACTTCAAAGTGCTCTTTAAGATATTGAAGAAGCTCGGTTTCGAGAAGGCCGATCAATGCTATCACCTAAGCTACGGCATGGTGGAATTGCCTGAAGGCAAAATGAAATCGCGCGAGGGCACTGTTGTCGACGCCGACGATTTGATGGAGGAGATGGCCGGTGTGGCCCAGGAGGTTTCTGCCGAACAAGGTAAGCTCGAAGGGCTGCCTGAAAAGGAGAAGAAAGAGCTCTACCGAACCATTGGCATGGCTGCGCTGAAGTATTTCTTGCTGCGTGTCGACCCGAAGAAGAACATGCTGTTTGACCCGAAAGAAAGCATTGACTTCAACGGTAATACAGGTCCTTCGGTTCAGTATACCTACGTTCGAACGCGTGCCATTTTGCGACGATATGCAGAGGCGAACCCTGGGTTTGATGCATTGAAGTCCGATTTTGCAAGCCACGCGTTAAGTGAAGCCGAACTTGACGTGGTTGCCAAGATCTACGAGTGGCCTGCGACGTTACGCACGGCAGCAACAACCTACAATCCGGCTGACATTGCACATTTCTGCTACGATTTGGCGAAACTCTACAACACATTCTATCAGGATCATCAGATAGTGCGCGAAACCAACGAGGCTGCGCGAAATTTTCGTTTGGCTCTTACACACAAGACTGGCGACGTGATTCGCGAAGGCATGCGTCTATTGGGTATCGGTATGCCCGACCGCATGTGATGTGAAAAACTTCCTGTACGTAAATTATTTAGAATCGGTTTTAATAAGGTATTTTTGCCTGAATGAAACTCATCATCGCTGATAGTAATCTGCTTATTCGCGCCGGACTCAACGCTGTGTTGAGTCAGTATGCCGATATCGAGATAGTCGGCGAAGCCGCCACGGATGCGCAGTTGCGTGATATGGCGAAAGGCTTCAATCCGGATGTAGTACTCATTGATTTCGCAGCACAGAATTTCAGTATCGATGTGGTGCCTGCTATTCATAAGCAGAACAAGCATACCCGCTTCGTGGCCATCACCGGCGAGCAGTCGGGTATTACGATTGTGAATGCCTTGCGCGCGGGCATAGTGAGCTACATCAAGAAGGATTGTGACGTTCATGAAATTGTAGACAGCGTGCGCGAAACAGCCGCAGGCGGTCGTTTTTTCTGCGGACAGATTCTCAATACCATCCGCAAAGAATCCATCGATGTCAATGACCTGGAGTTAACCGAGTTCAATTGTGAAGCTGTGTCCATCACGGAGCGTGAACTCGAAATCATTACGTTGATTGCGGAAGGATATACCAACGTAGAAATCGCGGAAAAGCTTTTCCTGTCTCCTCACACAGTCAATACCCATCGGAAGAATATTCTACAGAAGCTAGGTGTCAACAACACCGCTGCTATCGTAATGTACGCCGTGAAAACACAGCTGGTAAGCCCCAACAAGTTCCTTTTTAGCCCAAGCTTGTCTTAGCGCTCTCTGCGCCTTTGCGGTTGATAATAGTTGAAAGTTTAAGGTTGAAAGTTGGGCCCTCTATAATCCTACAATCCCATAATCCTACAATCCTTTCATCAAGTAGACTAAATATTTCCTTTCAATACTCAGCTTCCCTCACTTATTTTTGCGTAAGGCCGCATAAATGAACATGCAGGGCTTACACTAATAACGTTCGCTAAATGATAGCAACACACAAGATCGAGGTTACGAAAACCTCACAAAGCCGATTGCAGGAAGTCAACTGGGAAGATCTCGGTTTTGGCAAAATCTTCAGCGACCACATGGTCGTTATCGAATACCGCGATGGTCAATGGGGCAAGGCCCAAATTCGTCCGTATGGTCCCATGCAATTCAGCCCTGCTATCAGTTCGCTGCATTATGGTCAGGCTATTTTCGAGGGATTGAAAGCATTCAAGAGCGCCAATGATGAAGTGTTCATTTTCCGTCCGGAAAAGAACGCTGAGCGTCTCAATGAGTCTGCTCGCCGCATGTGCATGCCGGAGCTACCCGTGGAGCTTTTCATGGAGTCGCTTACTCAGCTCATCAAACTCGATTCGGGTTGGATTCCGAAAGGCGAGGGCGAGTCGCTTTATATCCGTCCACACATGTTTGCCATCGATGAATACGTTGGTGTGCGTCCATCTGAAACCTATATGTTCGTCATCTTCTCCGGCCCGGTAGGTAAATACTACACAGCCGAGTTGAAGGTGAAAATAGAAACCGACTACACGCGCGCAGTGCGCGGTGGTACAGGCCACGCGAAAGCTGCCG
>JBIKSC010000007.1:0-26273 GCA_044348775.1 Flavobacteriales bacterium
GAACTCAGCAATGTTGGTGTTCAAGGAACCTGTCGCCAGACTGCTTTCACCCGTATCCGTGTTGTATGAATACAATCCGGTCGTTTGACCTGAAACGCCGGCGATGTAGTAGTTGCCGTTGAAGGAATCGTACGCAGACGATGCGAAAAGATAAGCATCCAACGTAGTAGTTGTGGTTGTAACCGAATTAGCATCGAATGCCGACCACTGCACCAGGTCGATTTGGTTGGTGCCTGTATTGTTGGCAACGCCAATCAGTTTAATCTGTGCATATGCACTTACATTCAAAGTTAAACCGATGATAAGGGTGTACAGTAGATTTTTCATGGATGTTTGTGTCATCTTTAAACAGTTGGGATTCGAGTTTGTTCCTGTTTGTGTTTACGGGAACTTAAACTAGAATGGTCCGCGCATCGGCTATGGCATGACTTAGCATCTGGCCTTAACGCATGCACCAAGTTACAAAAAAGGGCAGAGGTGCCATGAAGCACTTCCGCCCTGTTATGGCTAATGCACTGTAATTTCAAGAGCGATGATCAATACACCACCATCAATACACCGGCTACTGTGCGGTACATATCACCCGCAACTAATCCACCGGCCAGTGCAGCAGCGTTGTCTGAAAACACAGGCAACCCGGGGTTTTTGATTTCGCCCGCCTTGGCGCTGTAAAGCGAGTAGGGGGTAGAAAGCAGTTGTTGTGTGCCCATATCCACCAAACCGTTACCTGTATCGACTTGCACGTTAAGGTATTTGTTTCCTGCAGACCAATTGATGTTCCCAAATGTGTTGCTTACCGGAGTGCCTGCACCAAATGCCGTCGTAAACAATCCCAAGCTGTTCGTTGATAGCGTATGAGTCTCTACATATTCCTCAGAACCGGAAAGGGAATCCGCTATCAGCCTGAACCGCACTTGCACATTGGTATCCGCCAATGGCGCTCCTTGCGTATCGCGCGCTACCGCCTGGTAGCTGATCGCACCAGGCACGTTGGCGGTGGTGTTGGCAGTTTGGTTATTGTTGGTTGTGTTGGTGGCGGTGTAGAGAGCGGTGATTTCTTGCGGGGTTAGAGCGCGGTTCCAAATGGCGATGTCGTCTATATTTCCATGAAAATTGTAAGGGCTACCAGCGACATCATTTCCTATCCATAGGTTAACAGTAACAATTGCACTCGGTTCAGGAATATTGGCAACAGATGAAACTAATTGCCCATTTTCATATAATTCTAAAGTTCCAGTATTTAAAATATATACTGCTGATAATAAAGACCACTGACCTATAGCAATTGGATTGGGTGCAACATTAAAAGATCCTGTGTTATTTGACGTTGCGAATGCCGGCTTTCCAGCTCCGTATGAAACTGTATTACTTGGTGCTGTTATACCGAAAAAATAGTCATAAGTATTATTGGAAAAGTCACGCTTAGAAATAATCATATAATTACCGTACGGAACCGGATTAGGCAGGGTGTCAGTTAAAAAAACCCAGCTAGTAATTGTAAAATCCGTTGAAGCTAAACTTATGCTTTCATTATTTATAACTTCAATATAATTTCCAGATTGAAAACTGTATGCACTGTTGGTAGCCCCAAATCTATCAGTAGTCAAAGTTGCTCCATTCACAGTCCCATCATTCCCATTCCCACTTTCATCATTGGCATTTCCATTAAACGGCCACCAGCCCACAAGTCCATCGGTAGGTATATAACTGGGAACATTTTGCGCCATGGATGAAATGGTGCATGCTAGCGCTGCTATTGCGATGAGAAGTATAGATTTCATTTTATGGATATTGGTCTTTTGGATTGTGCGAAGTTAGTAGCTTTATCCGTAACTCTGATTTGCTCAACAAACTCGGTTATTTTTTCACAAATGGGTAATCAAATCAACGGCAAGGCGAATATTATAGGAACTATTCTGCCTATTTCCCTAGAAGAATTCTATTGAACACGATAACACTCGGCGTAGAAAAAAAACAAAAGCCGCAGAAAAAAGTAAACTCCTTTTCTCTGCGGCTCTGCGGTTAAAAACTCCAACCTCAATCCACCTTCAAAAAGTCTTCCTTCGTCGCAATGACCACCGCCGGCTTTCCGCCTTTGGCTAGCTCGGCTTCGAATTTCTTGAGGTCGCCTTTCTTGAGTTTTTCGAACGCTGCTTGTTGCGCTGCATAAGTGGTGCGCAGGGCGGCGACGTTTTCGAGTTGCGATGAAGAGGGCGCGCCGTAATAACCGCCGATGGTGCTGTAGATGTCGCCGAGCTTCTCGCGCAGGCGGGGCTCACCGGTGCCCACGTAGTTGTCGCCCTTGGTTACCACGCACTCGTCGCGAATCGCATCGATACCGGCGTTGAGCGCCACAAGGTATTTCGATGACTTGCTCAATGTTTTCTGATGTGCTTCTATGGCGGCATCGTATTGATCGAGCTGATAGACGAAATAGGCGAGGTCTTCTGTGAAGTTGAATAGATCGAGTGTCACTTGCTGCTGTGTTTCGCGCTCTTTCAGTGTGAACGGCGACTGCGGATCGTACACGGTCGTGATCTTCGTCTCGAAGGTTTCATTGCCTTTCGTGAGCTTCACGGTGTAGGTTCCGGCTTTCACACGTGGGGCAAACAAGGCGCCGCCTGCGAGTGTCTTGCCTTTGGCCGACTTAGGTGCCGGACTGCTGAAGCCCCACTCAACCGTGTTAATGCCCTTTTGCTTCCCGGGCTCGAGCTTCGCCATGCGCTTGCCGCTTTCATCGAGCACTTCCATCGTCATCTTTCCAAAGGTGTGACGCTTCGGCAACAGATAACTGATGCGCGCGTTTTCAGACGGGTTGTTTCCTACAAACTGATGCTCCGTGCCTGTGCCGCCAAACGATGACTTTTCGCTCATCACAAAAGGTCGGGTAGGGAAGAAGTGCACATTCGCCTCGAGGGCTTTCGGCGTAAGCTCACTCAATAAATCCGTATGGTCGAGTATAATAATGCCGCGGCCGTGTGTGCCCATCACAAGGCTCTTGCTCTTCGCATCGAGCTCAAGGTAATGCACCGCCACAGCTGGCATGTTGTTCGTAAACTTCGACCAGTGTGCACCGCCGTCGAGTGTGATGTACAAGCCGTTTTCAGCGCCTACATACAACAGGTTCTGATTTGTGAAGTCTTCCTGTACGTTGCGGATGAAAGTCGTTATCTCGCTCGTTGTAATCGATTTCCAGGTTACGCCATAGTCGGTTGTTTTGAAGAGATATGGAGTGAAGTCGCCTGTGGTATGTCCTTCGAAAACAGCATATGCAGTGCCTTCTCCATATATGCTAGCTTCGATATGGTAGCACCACGTGTTGGCAGGAAGGCCTATAACGTTTACAGTAACATTGGTCCAGGTTGTGCCTCCATCGCGTGTTACCTGAATCTGCCCGTCGTCGGTTCCAACCCAAATGACCTTCTCGTTTTTCGGTGAGTCGGCAATGGTGAAGATGGTGCAGTGATTTTCTGCGCCGGAGTTGTCGGCCGACAATCCGCCCGATTCTTCCTGCATCTGCTTCGCCGGATTGTTGGTCGTCAAATCGAGCGATATCTTTTTCCAGGTGTCGCCGCGGTCGTTCGACAGGTGTAAAAACTGGCTGCCGATGTAGAGTCGATCGGGGTTGTGTGTGCTGGTCGTAATCGGTGTATTCCAGTTGAAGCGCAATTTGGGGTCGCCTTGTCCTGCATACGGCTTGATGTTCTTCACTTGCTGACTCTTCGTGTCGTAACGCCACACTTGCTCTGCGCCTTGCATTTCGGAATAGACCACATGAGGTTCGGTAGGATGCGGATACACTCGGAATCCGTCGCCCACACCCACTACTTCCCAGTCGCGGGCTTCAATGCCACCGGGGCTGTCGCTCGGCCCAAACCATGAGTTGTTGTCTTGCAAACCACCGTACACAAAATACGGTTCGCGGTTGTCGATGCTTACATGATAAAACTGGCTAAGCGGCAGGTCTTCGATGCGCTGCAGCGTTGTGCCATAATTCATGCTACGGTATACGCCGCCGTCGGTGGCAACCAACACGCGCTCAGAATGGTTGGGGTCGACCCACATGTCATGAATGTCAGAGTGCATCGCTCCCATGCCTTTGAAGGTCTTACCGCCGTCGCGGCTGATGGACCCGAAGAGACCGGCCTTGTACACGATGTCCGCATTTTTCGGGTCGATTGTAATACGCGAAAAGTAGAACGGACGAACTACCAATGCGAAATCGCCGTTGAGGAATTTCCAGTTGGCACCGCCGTCGTCGGAACGATACAAGCCTTTGTCTTTTTCGGCTTCAACTACTGCGTAAAGAATGTTGTTGTTGGAAGGAGCAACGGCCACTGCAATGCGACCGAGCTTGCCGGCCGGGAAGCCCGTATGAATCTTATTCCATGTCTTACCTCCGTCGGTTGTCTTGTAAAGAGCGCTATTCAATCCACCTGAGTTGAAGGAATAGGCAGTGCGGCGAAACTCCCAGAAGGCAGCATATAGGATTTCCGGATTAGTGGGATCCATGATGAGTTCAGAGCAGCCTGTTGTTTCATTCACAAACAGAATCTTGTTCCAGGTCTTACCGCCGTCGGTTGTTTTGAATACTCCGCGCTCGGCGCTGTTGCTCCAGAGAGCTCCCAGCACTCCCGCATACACCACCTCGTTGTTTTTCGGATGAATCTCGATAGCGCTGATGCGTTCGCTTTTTTCGAGTCCCATTTTCTTCCAGCTCTTGCCCGAGTCGGAAGACTTGTAGATACCATCGCCGATGGTCACGCTGTTACGCGTCCAGGTTTCGCCTGTGCCTACCCACAAGGTATTGTCGGGGTCGGAAGGTGAAACGGCAATGGTACCAATCGACTGGCAATACTCATCGAAGATGGGGTTGAAGGTCACGCCTGCATCTTGCGACTTCCACACACCACCGCCGGCAGCGCCGATGTAAATGATTTCGGAGTTGGTTGGGTGGCCTTCAATGTCGCCCACACGGCCACTCATGAGGGCCGGACCGATGTGGCGTGCTTTCATGTCGCCGAAGTATTCGCCGGCAACCAATGCCGGGGTTTGTGCCACAGAGAGCAACGACGATACCGCTAGGGCACCGCTAAGGAAGAAGTGTTTCATACGTAGGAAGGGTGTTCGGTTATTCGCCTGGGAATTTGAAATTTTCAGCTGAAACAGAGGGATTAGCTTCAATTTTCTCGAATGAAATAGTTTGTGATTCGCCGTCTTTGACACCAAAGCTTTGTGAGAAGGCAACATAAGCACCTGATACCTCCTGGTAGTCGCTGTATTTGACTTGTTCGATTTTGCCTTTCATTTCTCCGCTGGTAATTTCAGCTTCGGTCATGATGACAGCCTTGGAGTCTTTATCTATGTAGTAGTACTCCACATTTGGAATTTCCTTTCCTTCTGAAAGGGTTGTTTTCATGTCGAGGCGAATCTTGTAGCAGTTTACACCATCAATAGTCTGGTCATCTTCAAGCGATGCTGTGTAACCTAGCTCTTTGCACTGGAAAAGGCCCAATGGAAAATCCTTGCAGGTGCGCTTGGTGTTTTCGGTTGTTTCGTCGTCGGCCTTTTCCGCTTTCTGCGTCATGAAGTTGGTGCTCCACACCGTCGTGCCATCATACGCACCTTGCGTTATTTCCATGCCTTGGAAAGAAATCTTGGTGTACATGCGTCCGTCGCGCATGGCAACGATTTCGAGCGGAATCTTCATTCCACCTTGCTCTACTGTGGCGATGTATTTCAGACCCTCGATTTTATCCCATGCAGCTCCGCCCATGGCTTCTTTGCATACGGTGATAATTTCATTGGCTGTTTGGGCTTGGGCGAACACTGTAGCTAGTGCAAGCGAAAGGGTGAAGAGAATTTTTTTCATTGTTTTTTGTTTGCGCAAAAGTCGAGGACTCTTGTGACGAATGTGTGTTAAATAATTCCGAAAAGGTAGTATTTATTCAGTTAAAGGATATTGTCCGAAATTGCTTTTTAATATTATCCGTTAGTATTCACCAAAAGGAATATTAATCCCGGCCGACCAGGCATATACCTCCGGGGTACCTTTCGCACCAACCACGGCAGGTATAGCATCTGTGGCTGTAAACTTCATGGTCAAGTCATATTGAGCCCAGATCATAGCGTTGCCAATTCCAACTTGCGCAATAGCGCTGAGGCGGTAGGGTTCGAGCGCATAGTCGTTGCGCAGGCGTTCGCGCTGACGACGGCCTTCTTCCGACCATTTGTAGGTCATGTTGGAACTGATCCGATAACCTGCAAGGACGCCCACAGCGATGTGAAACGACTTCTCGAGATTGCGCTTCGTGTTGAATTGCAATACAACGGGCAACGTCACGTAATTGGCATTCAACGTGTTTTTGCGGTAATCGCGGATGGTGTCTTCGATGCCTTGCAAGGAGGGCTCATCGGTGAGTCGGACGTTCTTGTCAAAGGCATAGGACTCGAACTGGAAACCCAGACCCGCGGCCAGGCGCAAACGGTCTTTGAAGATTTCAGCTTCCTTACCGAACGGAGTAAATCCGAGCATAGAGCAGCGGGCAGTGTTCGGTGCAAGGTCGGGACGGTCGGCAAATGCACGACCGCCGGATTTGGTAAACAAACCTATTGCGCCTATTTGAAAGCCATCGATGCCGGCCCAAGCATAATCTTGAGCGCTTTTGTTTGACTTGTCTAAGTCACGAATCGTGTCGATGAAGGTTGAATCTTTCAAGTCGGCATCAGTGATAATGAATACAGTCGTTTCGCCTAGGTCGATTTTAACCGTGTCCATTTTTTCTTCTTCTTTTTGCGCCATGGTTCCAACACTCAGGAGTGTGAACATGGAGGCCATTAGGATGCATGTTATCTTTTTCATGTCTTTACTTTTTTAGTGAGCATTAATTGAAAGTGAACCCCATTGCAGGTTGAAGGATTGTTTATCGCGGCGCACAGTGGGCAGGGTACCATCTGCTTCTTTGCGTGCTGCGATTTGACCGGCCTTCATTTTTAGCCATTCAAGTGGGGTATAGGTGTTTGTTGCTTGTTTCGTGCTTGCTTGAGGCACGGGAATTACTTGTTCGACCACAGCCATATCTTGACTCGGCTGCAGGTCAAATGGTAATTGAAGCGGTGCTTCGAGTGAAGTCGTGTCATTGCCCTGCGCAACAATCCATTCTTCTTCCGAGAGAGGAAGCACTTTATCGATGACCTCTTCTTGAATCTGTTCCGGTGTGCCATTAGTATGCTCGATGAATATGCGTTCTTCTTGCATGTTCGTGTGGCGTTCCACAAGCGATGTTGAGCGATGGTCGGTGGCTAATTGCTGACCAGGCTCGATGGGAGCAGGTACAATGGCTGAGCTCGTATCTGCAGCAACTGTTGCGGCTCCTGCAATTGAAGGCACATCGCTGCGGTCGCTGGTCGGCCAAGCCAACCACACGAGTAACGCCACACTTGCCGCTGCAGCCCAGTAGCGCCACATTACACGCTCCTCTCTCCGATACAGCGATTGCTTTAATGTCGCATCAAGCACATGGAGGTCACGGTCGCGGCGCAGGGCTTGGCGTATTTGGGTATCTGTTATCACTTCCTTTTTCAATCCCGACCAATCCATGGCGGGCACCTCATCGGGCGACAATCGCGGCAATTCGCGGTCGTCGAAATCCCAGCTTACGCCCCATTCGGGATGGGCCTCCAGCGCTGCCCACACCTCGGCGGCCTGCTCAGCGCTTAGTCGACCTTCGAGCGCGTCGAGGAGCAGGGCTTCGATATTTCCGGGTCCGATGTTCATGAGGGCCAGTGTTGGGTGATGAATGATTTCAAGGTTTGCCGTGCGCGGAAGATGTATACGCGCACCTGCGTGTCGCTCAAGCCGGTTATCTCGGCTATTTGTGCATAGTCATAGTCTTCGTAGTCGCGCAGGAGTATGAGCTGCTTTTGAACTTCAGGCAATGTGTCGACTGCGCGATTCAATAACGCACGCAGCTCATCGCTGTGGTCTTGAAGTTCCACGCCGCCTTCCACGTGCATCATCGCTTTCTGCTTCGACTTCAGTCGTCGCGACCAATCGACAATAGCATGGTAGGCAGCCGTAAAAAGATACGACTTGGCCTTCGATGCATCAATCGTTTCCACCTTCTCCCACATCTTACTGAATACCGTTTGCACGATGTCTTGCGCCTGCTCGCGGTCTTTCAATTGCTTGAAAACAAAGGCGAAAACGCGGTTGGCGTATTGGTCGACGGTGGTATTGTATTCCGCTCTTGTCATGCGAGTTGAGAGTATGACGAAGGTAGGGGAGGTTTGTTACAGGGGGGAGTGTCGAATGGCGAACGTGTCAATGTTGAGTCGAAGGTAATTGGGAGAATGGAGAATGGAGAATGAAGGCGCGACGGTTCTTCATTCTCCATTCTCTATTCTCCAATACCCAATCCCTAGTCCCCAGTACCTATTTACTAAGCAAAAACCACGTCACATCATCTTGCGGAAACGCCGTGTCGCGCTTGTAGCAGAAGCCGTAGTCGATCAAGTGTAAGTCGGGGTATTTCTCGAGCATCTCGCCTGCGAAGTCGCGTTTGAAGAGGCGGTCGTTGTGGCCGCGGTAGGGGATGGTGACGGGCGACGGATTATAATATTCGCAAATGAGAATGTACTTGCTGCTGGCGGCGTATAGTTTTTCGTAGACCGTTTGCAGCATGTCGGGGTTGATGTGAATCAGTACGCCTTTGATGAGCGCTACATCCACCTGTTGAGAAGGGGTGAAGTCGAAGATGGATCCTTCGAAGACATTCTTTTCGCCCATCCATGATTTTAGCTCTGCAGCTGCTGTCGGATTAATCTCGATGGCATTTGTTTCAACCGCGGGAAAGAGCATTTTGATGGCACGGAGGTTCATGCCGATGTTGGCACCGAACTCGATGATGGATGCCGGGCGACCGATGTGTTGCATCGCCTTCGAGAAGAAGTTGAGATTGGAAGCCAGGTATTCTGCGCTCTTATTTCTCTCTATATAATCAACGCCGAAGTTTCCGGCCCAAAATTGTTCTTGTTCGGTTTTGTAGCTCATCACGTGTTGTGCATTCGATTTAAAGCATCGTCTGACGGATGCAAGTATACAGCGGAAGCGAATTTATTTGCTCGATTTACGGTAGGCATCGTGCAGCCCTTCACCGCGCATTATCTGATCGTGGTATTTCTCGATTCGTGCAAGACGTGTTTTCGCTTGCTTGGGTTCGGAAAAATGCAGCAAATATCCGCGTTGTCTTCCCGGTGTGAGCGCATAAAAAGCCTTTTCGAATGAAGGCGATTCGCTGAAGAATTGCACGAGCTCTTCGGGCATGGGGAATTCGCTGACGGGCTTGAATTCGACCTTTTTTCCTTCTTGCTCTAGTTTGATAGCCTCGTGCACAAAAGCGGTAATCTGCTTTTGAAGTTTGGTGATGCTTTTGGTTTCGGTGAAACGGAGTTGCCTGGAAGCTTGCGTGTTTTCGCCGGCTGCGATAAGAATAGATTTGGCATCGGTGAGCAGCGAACCTTTGAAAAATCCGATGGAGCAGAACTCCTTGAGCGCTCCCATCATCACCACGTTTTTCCCGTTGAAGGTGTAGCACGGATTGCCCCATTTTCTGTCTTCGGTTAGTCCGGCATCGAGCAGGATGTCGCGAAGCATCTGCATTTCTTCCTGCCATTGGTGCACTCGGCATTGAGGTGTTTCAAATAAAGCACATCGTCCGCAGCCGCGAGCGAAGAAGTCGTCGACTTGTGGGTTGTATCGATTCGCATTCATGGAAGGCAGACTTACAGTTGAATTTTTCGCGAAAATACTATTCCAACAGAATTCATGAAGGCTCAATCAAATCCCACAAGTTGCCGAAGATGTCTTTGAAAACCGCCACCTTGCCGTGTGACTCGATTGATGCCTCGCGAACGATTTCAATTTGATGTTCCAGCAGTCGGGCATAATCTCGGTCGAAGTTATCGGTATGGAGAAAAAGAAAAACCCGTCCACCTGTTTGGTTGCCAATATGCTGTCGTTGTTCTTCCGTAGCTGCTTGTGCCAATAAGAGCGAGCACGCGCTGCCGGGCGGTGTAACAAGTACCCAGCGTTTTGTTTCCGAAAGTCGAGTATCTTCGGTGAGCGTGAATCCTAATTGACGGGTGTAATGGTCGATGGCTTTGTCGTAATTATCCACCACGATGGCCACATGTGCGAGCGATTGTTTCATGCCTTACTGGTTTTTTTGAATCGTGAGCGGAGCCAGATTATTTAAGAGTTGATCCAAACTTTAGGAAACGGACCAATGATGGACTCTTGGATGTCTACCACGGCCAATGTTTATTATTGAGCATGCACTGGAACAATTCAAGCTGATAGGGTTTCAATTCGCTCAGGTCCGGTTCTGGGGTTGTGACGAGTTTTTTTAGGCCTCTCACCAGATATTCGCCGGTGAGTTCGCCGTAGCGTTCGATAGCCATTTGCTTGAACGGAGAGCATTTCGTTTGTACAATCTGTTCAATTTCCTCTTTAGTATACGATATAGGACGTGGTCTTCGTTCGCGCTTTCGCTCTAGGTTATTGGGGTCATAGGCTCTGACAATTTCCTCTACTTCTTCTTTGAGCTCGATGTTTTTTTTGACCTTATGATGAAAGCCATGGAACTCCCCGGATCTTAAGAAATCACTTTTGAATTGCAGGGCTTTTTCGAGCGGAATCAGATCGACAATATGAACAGGCGGCAAGTCGAAGGCCTTGGCGGTACGGTCGCGCCATTGCAAGAGTTGAAGTAATGATTCGCAAAAGGCATCGCTGTTAAGACGGATGTGATAAGGTTTGAGCTTCGGAATATGCGAGCGCTCTTCGATGGATTCCAACGCCTTGTTTTCGGTTTGAAGCACATGGATTAATCCTCTTTCTTCCACTTGGTGAGTCAGCTTATCCGCTATGCCAGGTAAAAACACGACATCATTTGCGGCGTAGCTCAGCTGAGCATCGGAAAGCGGTCGTTTACTCCAGTCCGATTGTTGTTGGCTTTTATCGAGCGCCTCACCGGTCTCGGCTTCTATCAGTCCGCCCAGATTTCGAGCAGGATGATTGGACAGTGTTGCCGCTATCTGCACATCAAAAACATTGCGAATGGAACAACCCATAGCTTTCAACAAGGCAATGTCTTCACTGCCGGAGTAGAGCATCTTTTGGATGCTCTCGTTCTCAAATACGTTCCAAAGGGGTTTCAGGTCAATACCACTCAGCGGGTCGATGATGTAAACAGTTTCGCCATCAAACACTTGAATTAGCAGTGCTTTGAACCCATAGCTGCGCTTAAAGCTGTCGTACTCGGTGTCGATGGTGAGATTTGTGGCATCGGACAAACAAGCAATCATGTCTTTTACTTGACTGTCGGTATTAACCCAGATGACTTTCGTGTTGCTCATAGCTATACGAGGTGCAAGTTAACGTGCCTGTGTTTTCTTGTAATGTGATTTGAATGTTATTTTCAATTATCTATTGACATCGTTTGAGCAGTCAGTTTTATATTCGCACCCGAAATGATGAACACCTCTTTCCACAATACGCAATCAGTCATGGGCACATGTTGCCTGAATTGTTCGTAGATAATTGGAAAGCAGAAATAAGACAATTGAAGGCTTTCCGATTTGGGAAGCCTTTTTTATAATGTTAGAATGAATTTAACAATGACACAAACTCGGACTTGGAATTTTGCAGGACAGCATGGAACGATGATTCCTTGCTGTTGTATGAATTGTCCTGAAGGGGGAGGTCGTTAGGTAATGGATATAACCAATGATAGTTCAGCCCCCGATCGATATGATTCGGGGGCTTTTTTTTTAATCAGAATTTTAATAATGATGTTATGAATACTTCGTTCAAGCAATTGGTAACTAAAAAAATCGTGATGGCCAAGGACATAGGCATTCATGGGAATCTCTTTGGCGGAACACTTATGGCCTGGTTGGACGAGGCCGCTGCGGCCTATGCAACAGAGTATTGTTACACGCCCAATATGGTTACGGTTCGCGTGGGAGAATTGATATTCAAGAAACCCTTAAAGGCCGGTCAGCATGTGCGCATTTATGCTGAAGTCATTGAGCTTGGAAACACTTCTATTAGTTTGAGACTGGAAGCCACCAAGTATAACTTGTACAGCGGAGAGGAAACTGTAGTGTGCAGTACCGACATGCGGTTTGTTAGAATTGATGACGATGGAACACCAACGGGGATTGGGGAAACAGTGCGGCGAAAACATGAAATGCGATTGAGCGCTATTGAATCGTCTACGATTCATCTATAGTAACTGTGTTTATTCTGAATGCAGTTTTTTTTTGGTTAATGTTAAGTGGAAAACCCCGACAACGGTTGGGGTTTTTCTTTTAGTCGAGAACCTTACTTATTAAACACAATTTCCCCGTTTAGAATGGTCATTGCGACTTCAGAGCTTGGAATTTGTTGTTCGGTGCAATGCATCAAATCTTGATTCAATACAACTAGGTCTGCCCATTTACCGACCTCAATCGACCCTTTCCTATGCTCTTCGAAATTCGCTATAGCCGGCCAGATGGTCATGCCGCGCAGTGCGTCTTCGCGTGAAAGGGCATTTTCTTTTTGAAAACCGTTTGCGGGTTGCCCCTTTAAATCTTTACGCGCAATGGCTGCATAAAAGGTGTTGATGGGCGAAATGCCTTCCACGGGAAAGTCGGTTCCCAGCGCAATCATGCCAAGTTGTTCTTTTAACTCGCGGTAGGTATATGCGCGCATTACGCGGCTGCGTCCAAGTCGTTGCGGTGCCCAAGGCATGTCGCTCGTGGCGTGGGTGGGCTGCACACTCGGTATGACATGGTACTTCGCGAATTTTCCTATGTCATCCTGATGCACCACTTGGGCATGTTCAATGCGCCAACGATGGTCGGCCAAATCGCCAACCACTTCACCGTAGATGTCGAGTATCACGCGGTTGGCACTATCGCCAATGGCATGCGTACACATTTGAAATCCGGCCTTCCGCAGGTCATATGCTTTGCTTCGAAAGTGCAGCGGAGTATTGAGCATGAGGCCGCTGTTGTAGGGAAGCACATCGTCGTAGGGCGCTAGCAAGCATGCACCGCGTGATCCCAATGCGCCATCCGCATAGAACTTGAAGGCTCGCACCGAAAGACGATCGGTAGTATCGATGCCGGCCTTTAGGTAATGCGCAAAGTTGAGTGAGTCATCGGCAAGCATGGCGTAGATCCGCATTTTGAGTTGGCCTTGCGCTTGGAGTTCCTTGATGAGCTCAATGTCTGACTTCATCAAGCCTGCTTCATCCACGGTGGTTAGTCCCGCTGCAAAGCATCGTTCCTGCGCAGCAAGCAAAGCGGCTATGTCATCTTCACGACTATAGGCAGGTAGCACGTCGGTTATCCGGTTCATGGCATTGTCGATGAGGATGCCTTTGCTGAAGTCAATGTCGCCGCCGCTCACCTTGGTAGAGGCATCAATACCCGCCCGGCGCAGGGCTTCACCGTTAACTAGCATAGCGTGTCCATCGATTCGTTGCAGTGCAACGGGAGTCGAAGGGAATAAGCTGTCGAGTGCAGTTCGAGAAGGAAACGATTGATCGGCCCAATCGTTTTGGTCCCAACCACGGCCGATAATCCATCCGCGCGAATTGCTAGGTTGAAATGCTTTCACCCGCGCAATCACCTCATCAAACGATTGTGTGCTATCGAGATTCACCTCTTGCAGCGTGCGGCCATAACCGAGGAAATGGCAATGGCCGTCGATGAACCCGGGGTAAATAAATTGCTTGCCACAGTCGATGATTTGCGGCGCATTGTACTCATTGAGGATTTCGCGTTCGGTTCCCAGCGCCACAATTTTCCCGTCTTTGATAGCGATTGCCTCAAAGGTGCTGAATGCGTCGTCGACTGTGTAAATCGTTGCGTTGTGAAGGATGAGGTCGGCTTGCTTGTTTTTGAAATTGCAGCCGGTGGCTGATACAAGTGCGAGAAGGAAAATGATTAGACGATAATGCATGAAGAGTTGAAGGTTGAAGGTTGAAAGTTGGTTGGCTTTAAGTACACTTGAATTTGCAGCTCTCTTACTCTGTGCCTCTGCGGTTAAAAAAGTATTAGCGGGGATTATACTTTATGAAAGCTCGTAGCATTCGCTTGCGCCGTAGGCATGATGATCATGTCGTTGATGCAAACATGCGCCGGTCGGCTAGCCATGAACCATGCAGCATCGGCAATGTCGGCTGCGATGAGTGGGTCGAATCCGATGTAGGTGGCTGCGGCCTTTTGCTCATCACCGCTGAAGCGGACAATGCTAAACTCAGTTTCAGCTGCACCGGGAGCAATCTGTCCTACGCGCACTCCATGCGGCAACAGGTCAATGCGCATGTTGCGTGTAAGCATGTCGACGGCTGCTTTGGTTGCTCCGTAAACGTTTCCACCTGCATAGGCGTCTTTGCCGGCAATCGAACCTATGTTGATGATGGTGCCGCGCTTGCGTTCCATCATCCACGGTGCAACAATTTTACTGATGTATAATAATCCTTTGACGTTGGTGTCAATCATGGTGTTCCACTGTTCAATAGAACCGTCCACAAACGACTCGCGGCCGAGGGCTAGTCCTGCATTGTTGATGAGTACATCGATGGAACGCCATTCGGGACTAAGCTGTTCGAGGTGCGACGAGCATTCATCGAGGGCGCGAACGTCGAAATTCAAGGTGATAACTGCAATTCCGAACTCATCTCTGAGCTGTTGCTCAAGAGCGTCAAGCCTGTCTTTTCGGCGTCCAGTGAGTATAAGATTCCAGCGCTCTGCCGCAAATCGCTCGGCTATGGCTTTTCCGAAACCGGATGTGGCTCCTGTGATGAGTGCAATGGGCTTCATGATTCTGTAGGTTGTTGTTGCTGATGGCGTTCGTTGCGTTTACCCGCGAACATATCAAACCGATAGTATTTGCATGCGAGCGTGCCGTTGATGAGCGATAGTTTGCGCGAAGGCTTCAACCCGACACGCTTGAGTGCTTCTTCATCCGATGAGATAATCCAGGCGCTATGACCTGCACACGCATGCTTGAGGTGATTACCGATGGCCTTGTACATGGGTATGATGTTTTCCTCGTCCATGCGCTCGCCGTAGGGTGGGTTCATCACAATAATGCCTTCATTGCTAATCGGTTTAAGCTCCATGAAATCGAGTTGCTTGAGTTCAATATCTTCTTCAAAGCCTGCATTCTCAATGTTTTCGCGTGCGGTGCGCATTTGAAAGGTGTCAGCGTCGGAAGCAAAAATGCGGTGTGTGGGCTCTATCATGTGCAGCATGGCATCGCGTTTTACTTTCTGCCACAGGCCCTTGTCGAACGTGCTCCAGCGCATGAAGCCAAACTCATTGCGCAGCGCCTGAGGGGGCATGCGTCGTGCAATCATATTGGCTTCGATGGCCAATGTGCCACTGCCGCACATGGGGTCGTAGAAATGGCTTTCGCCGCGCCATCCTGTGAGCATAATCATGCCTGCAGCCAGCACCTCATTGAGCGGTGCTCGCGCGCCTCGCGAACGATAGCCTCTGCGGTTGAGCGATTCGCCGCTGCTGTCGAGCGATATGGTAACGCGGTGATTGTCGACGTGTAGGTGAAACAGCACATCGGGTCTATCGGGATGCACACTCGGGCGCTTACCAAATTTGCGGTTGAAGGTGTCGGCAATGGCGTCTTTCAGCTTCACGGATGCATAGTTGCTGTGACGAATGAATTCGCTGTTTACGTTGGGGTCTATGGCGAAGGTCTGATCCAAATCCAACCATTCGGTCCAGTCAAATTTCATGGCCTGGCGATGGATGTCGTCGGCCTCCCGAATCGGAAACTCTACGATGGGTATCAACACACGCAGCGCAGTGCGCAGGTGTAGATTGCACCGATAGACCAATGCCATATCGCCCGTGCAATGCACAACGCGCTTGCCGGCTTCTATGTTGGTGGCACCCAGTTCGCGAAGTTCTGCCATCAGCACTTCCTCCAGGTTTTGGAGTGTCTTGATGGAGATGCGAAAGGGTGTTTTAGGGTAGAAGTTCATATTACGATCCTGCTTTTTTTGCTTTGTAACCAAGTTGCGAAAGAATAGTCATGATCTTTTCGCGGTGGTCGCCTTGTATAATAATCTCGCCGTCTTTAGCCGACCCGCCTGTGCCGCATTTTGTCTTGAGCGTTTTTCCGAGCGCTTCCAAGTCTTCTGTGGCACCGGCGAAGCCTTTGATGACAGTCGCCGTTTTACCCCCGCGGTGATTTTTCTCGAGCCAAACACGCAGGTCTTGTTGAGTGGGCGCAAGCGTCTCGTCTTGCTCGGCAGGCTCCTCCGGTTTGTAGTTCGGATTGGTGGAGTATACCATTCCTCCTAAGTCAGCGAGTGAGTTTGATTTGGGCTTCGGCATAACGCAAATTGTATTGAATTTTTCTCCGTATTCTCTGTGCTTCTGTGGTTATATTTCAACCCTACGGCCACTGATTTTTATTGGTCTTCTTCCTCGGGAAAGTCTACTAAATCGGGGTTGTGTGTTACCGGTATAGACTTCGCCGAACGTTGCAAATAGATGAGCAAATAGACGTCGATGATGGTGTGGCCAACTATTGCGCTGAGCAAACCGCGCGATTCCGCTAAGTAACCCAAACATGCGATGCCGATGGTCATGAAAATGCCGTAGATGGATAACCGCCAGTCACGCGGATTCAAATACCCGTGAATTGCTACGAACAGAATAGAGCTTATTGGTATGCCAAGGAAAGGCTGTATGGCGCCGCGAAACAGCATTTCTTCACCCACACCTGCGCAAAGTGAAATCAAGAGAATCTCGCTGAACGTGAGCTTAAACCTACCGAGCATGCGCGCATACGAGCTGTTCACTGCATCGAGCAGCGGTGAGGCAATGAGCAGGTGAGCTCCCACTGCAATACCCAGCCCGGCAATCGCACCCCATAGTAACTGCATGCTGTAATTGCCATCGCCTGTAATTGCCAACTGAAGATTCACCGTATCTGAAAATCGATCAACCACAATCGCAATCAATGGCATGCCAATGAGCGTGGCAAGCGCAAGACGCATGAGGATTGTTTTTTTGAGCATGGAGCAAAGATAGGGACGAAGGACTAAGGGCTGGGGGCTAGGGGCTAGGGGCTAGGGGCTAGGGGCGATGAAAGGATGTGCTTGAAATTTACAAATAGAAATTACAGCAATGGAAGAGGTCTGTGTTGAATTATAACATGGCCTTTTTATTCTCCATTCTCCATTCTTCTTGGTTGTTTCATATAAAGAGAAGCAGAATGGGAATCTGAAACAGTATGTGAACGCTTAGCCCTTCGCCCCTCGCCCTTCGCCCCTCGCCCTTCGCCCTTACCTTTGCCTCATGAATTTCCTTCCCGAACAAATTGAGCGCTACGTTGAGGATCACACACAAGCGGAGCCGGAATTGTTGCAGCAATTGGGGCGTGAGACGTGGCAAAAGGTGATTAATCCGCGCATGCTCAGCGGTCATTTGCAAGGTCGCGTGTTGAAGATGCTGGTGCAGATGATGCGCGCTAAAACGATTTTGGAGATTGGAACTTACACGGGGTATTCTGCACTTTGCATGGCCGAAGGTTTGCCCGAAGATGGACGATTAATCACGCTCGACATCAATGATGAGCTGCAGTGGATACAGGATAAGTACTTCACGCTTTCACCGCATGGACATAAGATAGAGCGTCACTTTGGTGATGCGTGCGAATTGATTCCATTGCTACCGCTCGACTTCGATTTGGTATTTATGGATGCCGACAAAGAGAACTATCTCCATTACTACGACCTGCTCATGACACGCCTGAAGCCGGGTGCAGTCATTCTAATCGATAATGTACTGTGGTCGGGAAAAGTGTTGCACGAACCTCACCCAAACGATAAGGAAACCCAAGTCATGAAAGAACTCAACCGACGAATAACAGAAGATTCTCGCGTGGAGAATGTGTTGTTGCCGGTGCGCGATGGGTTGATGGCTGTGATGATTACGAATTACGGATTACGAATTAATCCGTAATCCGTAATCCGTAATTTGTAATTACGCCAGTACTTTCTTCACCTGATCAGCAGCTTCCTGCAATGTAATCGCAGAGTGCACTTCCAGTCCGCTTTCGTCGATGAGCTTCTTGGCTTCTACCGCGTTGGTTCCTTGTAAGCGCACAATGATCGGAACTTGAATGTTGCCGATGTTCCGGTATGCATCTACAATACCCTGAGCTACACGGTCGCAGCGCACGATACCACCGAAGATGTTTACCAAGATGGCCTTTACGGATGGATCGCGGAGGATCATACGGAAAGCCGTTTCAACGCGCTTTGCATCTGCTGTTCCGCCCACATCGAGGAAGTTGGCTGGTTCACCACCACTGTATTTGATGATGTCCATGGTAGCCATGGCCAAGCCTGCGCCGTTTACCATGCAGCCCACGTTGCCTTCGAGCTTCACGTAGTTGAGATCAGCGTTGCTAGCTTCCACTTCGAGTGGATCTTCTTCTGTGGTGTCGCGCATTTGTGCGTAGTCCGGATGGCGGAATAGACCGTTGCCATCGAGGGTCACTTTCGCGTCAACCGCAATTACGCGGTCGTCGCTGGTTTTGAGTACCGGGTTGATTTCAAACATCGCCGCATCGCAACCAACATACGCTGCGTAAAGAGCTTTCACAAACTTGCCCATCTCTTTCATTGCTGTGCCGCTGAGGCCAAGATTGAAAGCTATTTTACGGCACTGGAAGTCATTCACGCCCGTCATTGGGTCGATCACTTCCTTGAAGATTTTCTCGGGCGTGTTGTGCGCTACGTCTTCGATGTTCATACCACCATCAGGTGAATAAACGATTACGTTGCGACCGAGCGCGCGGTCGAGGAGGACCGACATATAAAATTCGCGGGGTTCGCTAGCGCCGGGGGCGTAAACGTCTTCCGCGATGTATACTTTCTGAACCAATTTCCCTTCTGCTTTTGTTTGCAGCGTTACCAAGTGACCGCCGAGGATATCTTTAGCGATATCGGCAACTTTGTCGAGGCCTTTCGCAAGCACAACACCACGAGAACCGGTTTCAGTAACCGTTCCTTTGCCGCGTCCACCGGCGTGTATTTGCGCCTTCACCACAAACCAGCCTGTGCCGGTTTCTTCTTTGAGTTTAACAGCTGCTGTGTGCGCCTCTTCCGGAGTAGAAGCCACATAACCACGTTGCACGGCCACGCCGTATGATGAAAGTATCGATTTACCTTGGTATTCGTGAATGTTCATAGCGAAATTGAAAATTTGGTGGCGCGAAAATAGGGAAAGAATGGCGTGATGCAAGTGGGGAGGGCGAGGGGTGAGGGGCGAACGCGTCTGTGTTGATTCGAAGGTGGATAGGAGAATGGAGAATGGAGAATGGGGTGTGCCCGGCCCGCTCCGGGGCGATGCATTGAACGGAGAGATGTTCATGTCAGCCCACCGCTTCAGCGGTGGGAATAAAGGAAGAGTTAAGTCGAATAAATCAGCCCCGGAGGGGCGCTATGATAGTAATCGATGCAGGAACTCTGTGCCCGGCCCGCTCCGGGGCGATGCATTGAACGGAGAGATGTTCATGTCAGCCCACCGCTTCAGCGGTGGGAATAAAGGAAGAGTTAAGTCGAATAGATCAGTCCGGTGGGGCGCTATGTCCGTAACCGGAAGGACTGACAACAGAATTACTGAGCGATGGCTTTAATCGAACTAGGGAAATTGCTGATAAACTGATCGAAGTTCTCTCTGTGCACAATGTTCAATTCACGTTCACCGTAAATGTTGGAGAAACTCTTGGTGAGCTTCACTTTCTTTTCAGGATTCCATTTGATTTCGAATAGGTGCAGTCGATTGTTTTTTTCTACTATTAGGTCTATTTCACGTTGATCGATATTGCGCCAGAAATAGAAGCGAGCAAACGACTGACTGTATTCATTTTGCTTGCGCAGTTCATTGATAATGAAGTTTTCAAATAAGGCGCCCGTATCATTTCTCACCTCGATGGGACGGAAATCATTGATTACGGCGTTACGGATGCCCAAATCATTGAAGTATATCTTCTTTGATTTCTTCAATTCTGTTCGTTGATTGGTGTGATAAGCCGGTAACCTATAAATAACAAAGGCCTGTTCGAGCATTGTGATGTAACTCTCGATGGTTTGATTATCGATTTTCAATGTCTTTGAGAGTTCATTGGTGTTGACTTCGCTTCCCAGTTGCCAAGCCAATAACCGCAACAAATCAAGCATTTTCTCCGGTTTCTTGATGCCTTTGAAAAGAAAGATGTCCTTATACAAATAGCTATCGGACAAGAACCGAAGCAAGCGTTCCGCATCGTGCGGATGTGTTACTATTTCGGGGTAGTAACCATATACAAGTCGAGATGGTAATTCTCGAATTTCCTCCGGTAAGTTGGTATGATTAACCATTTCCACAAAGGAAATTGGGTATAGGTTGTACTCAAATTTTCTGCCCGTGAGTGGCTCGTTGAGTGAGTTACGCAATTCGAATGCGCTTGATCCGCTGGCGATAACCTGTATTTCCGGTAAATAATCGGCGAATAGTTTCAGCACTGAACCGATGCCGTCAATTTTTTGCGCTTCGTCGATTACGACCACTTCATGCCCTGCGCAAAGCTGTTTCAATCTTGCAGCGTTCGCGTTATCGAGCAGCTGTCGAACATCTGCATTTTCACCATCGAGCTTGAGTGTTTTTTTTGTTTGACAGGAAGGTAGCATATGAATTAGCGTGCTTTTCCCTACTTGTCGCGCCCCCAAAAGCACGATTACTTTCCCCTTGAAGCAATCGCTTTCGATGTTCGATTCTATTTGCCTTCGGATCGACATTTGTCTATTATTTTAGAATGTAATCGCAAAATTAGTAGTTTATTTTGGATTTGAATCGAAAAAAATGGACTTTTTAAAGGTCGATGGTGTTGCTTCTTATTAGCCCACCGCTTCAGCGGTGGGATAGTTAATAGCTATATGAAATCATCAGGCGGTTATTAGTCTGTTGATTCTTTCTTTTTGATTACATAATATGTTATTTCGTCTATGATTATGTACATTAGTGCCGCCAAAACAAATTCATACCTAAAAAACCACGGCAAGGAGTCTAGGGACCGAATGCCACATCTTTTTGTTCATCATGAAAAAGTTCAATTGTATTCATTTACATGCTGTTTTGATTGCAGCATGCTTGAGTGTTTGCGTAAGCACATTTGTTCGAGCTCAGTTGCCCTCTTATGTCCCTTCCAACGGCCTGGTCGCCTGGTATCCGTTCAATGGGAATGCGAATGATGAGAGTGGGAATGGGAATAATGGAGGTGGGACAGGTCTTGAATGCTTAGGATGTAGTTTTGTTACATCACCACCTATTGCAACTACAGATCGATTTAATTCCTTCAATTCTGCTTTTCAATTCGACAATAGTTTTGATTTTTTGGATATACCAAATTCAACTTCATTACAATTGACTAATTTGTTCACTATTTCGGTTTGGTTAAATCCCAATACCGGAGTTTATGGCCAAGGTCCATCCTATTTGTCTGTATTGCAAAAATGGGGGGGGACTGGCACAGGGGCAAGCTATATGATTGCATTGACTGCAGAAGGATTTCCTATTCTATATACCAATAATGGAATAACAACTAGCTCACTGTTGGCTGGTAGCTCCATAACTCTAAATAGTTGGTCGTTAATTACGTTTACGTTTGAAAACGGGATGGCAAAGCTGTTCATCAATGGTTCTTATATCAATTCTTCCAATAACTTAGTGATACCATCGTTACAAAATAGTTCGATTCAAATTGGAAGAAACTTAAATCAATTTCCGCAATATTCAGGAGATGCTTTTGAAGGCAAAATCGATGATATCGGCATCTGGAACCGCGCCTTGTCGCCCAGCGAAATAGAAGCATTGTATACTTCAACAGTTCCCTGCGAAACAACCGTGGCAAGCATCGAAGCGACAATAATCGAAGGTGAGACGTATGATTTCAATGGACAGTCGTTGACAGCGGCGGGCACTTATGAATCTGTGCTGACAAATGTTGCCGGTTGTGATAGCGTGGTGACTTTAACGTTGACGGTGGATCCGAGTTTTAATTGCGGAATCAGCTCACTTTCGTCAACAGTTTGTTTAGGAGACTCAGTGACCTTGTCGGTTGAATCGGTTACACACATTAGCATTGATGAGTCTGTATTAATAGGGAATTACGGAAATTCTGTGACAAGCCAGTGGAACAATACTTTTGAGACTGAAGTTGGGCGCGACTATAAGTTAGTGGTTTCGGGTTTATACACAGTGGGCACTTATTGTCCTCAATTGGTATACGATCCAGCATACCAATTGCCTGGTTTTTATGGGTATGCTAATCCGGAGATTCTCGATCTCGGTGGAATTCAAGATGGACTTTACTGCACTGCATTGGCACCAAACAATTTTGTTAGGCCAACACCTGATGTGTACAATCCTAACCACATCTATGAATATTATTTTACAGCCATTTCAAACAGTTTTAATGTTGGTTTTAATGATTGCTGTTGGGGTGATAATTGTGGTTCGGTTGAATTTTCCCTCTATGAATTGTCGGCGGGCTCAAATTTTCTCTGGTCCACAGGCGAAACCACTCCAACCATCGCCGTCGCGCCAACCGAAACAACAACCTATAGCGTAACGGTTACTCAAGGCAATCAAACCTGCACCAGCGATGTGACCATCACGGTTAATCAACCAACAGCTGCTTCTATCGAAGCTACAATCACTGATGGTGAGACGTATGAATTCAATGGCCAGTCGTTGACTACCGCGGGTACATATGAGGCGGTACTTACCAACGCTGCAGGTTGTGATAGTTTGGTGACGTTGATGTTGAGTGTTGAACCGGCACCGTTAAATTGTAATGTTAACGCTGCTAGTTCGCTGGTTTGCGTAGGTGAGACATTGGATTTGACAGTCGCTGTTAGTGGATTGAGTTCTGATAACTCGGCTAACAACGGTCAGTATTTTTATTCAGATTTTGAGACTTGCAATCTAAATCAATTTACCTATTCAGGAGGTTCTATTGGAATTACAAACACTTCTTATCAGGGTAGTTGTGCCGTGGCGATGTCACACTTTGCTGGTCAAGTTCCGAATAATTTTTATCCTTCGAACCGAAATTTCCTCTACGGAACTTATAAAGTACAGGCAATAGCCACAGCATATATTTCAGATAATAACATGTACTTGTTTCAAGGTGATGCTTTGGGTGGAGGGTTATCAGTAGCAAGTCTGCCTAATAATACAGATAACCCTGGTCTATATATCAACGGCTTGGGTATTAACTATTCGAACACGAATATTAATGTTACACAGGGTCAATGGTATGAATTGAAGGTTGAAGTTTTTCCTACAGTACTCAATGTCTATATTAATGGATCATTGCGGTATACAACCACTTCATTTAGTACACCAACCGCAGGCCGATTTAAACTCGGTGTGGCCTATTCAGGGAATTATGACAACATGGAGTTTATTCCATATTCAACGATCGATTATGCTTGGTCTACCGGCGAAGCCACTCCTTCTATCTCTGTGTCACCAATTGAAACTACTTCATACAGCGTAACCGTTACACAAGGCGATCAGTCCTGTACAAGCGATGTGACCATCACGGTCAATCAACCATCAGCTACTTCTATCGAAGCTACGATTACTGAGGGTGAAACGTATGATTTCAATGGACAATCGTTGACAGCAGCAGGCACTTATGAATCTGTGCTGACAAATGTTGCCGGTTGTGATAGCGTGGTGACGTTGACGCTTATCGTAGATGCATTACCGATAGAATGTGATATTGAAAATTCTGCACTAGGGTCTATATGTGCAGGTGAAAACGCTGAACTCAACGCGATTTTTGAAGGTAACCAACTCCCTAGCTGTTCTGGAATCCAGGTGATACGCAAAGTTCCATCAGAGTATTCAACTGTTCAATCTGCAATTGATAATTCCAATTCCGGGGATGTCATTATCCTGGATCCAGGAACCTATGCTGTAAATAATCTTCAGATGAATCAAAAGATTGTTCATTTGGTTAGTTCAGGCAATAGAGAGAATACGTTCATTAGCGGAAACGGAACTAACAGGTTACTTACCATTAATAATGATACAACTTGTTTGCAGGTAATTAAAGGTATTTCATTTATAAATGGTAGTGCCCTTAGCAATAGTGGTTACGTTACGGCAGTTCAGTCAGGTAAGGTGATTTTCGAAGACTGTGTTTTTAGTAATAGCGGAGGTAACACCGGTAATACTCTATTTAGAGGTAGCGGACAGAATACTACCACGTTTAAGAATTGTATCGTAAGAAATAATAATGCTGAGAACTATGCGGGATTAGGTTATGCAACAATTGTTGGATGCTTGATATACTCGAATAGCGGTTGGAATAATAGCTCACCTGTCGTCACAAGCAGACTAGTTAATAGTGTTGTCTACGGCAATGGTGGCGGCGCCGGTAATCCCTGGACAACCGGTGGTGCAACAAATTCAACAGTTGTTAATTCTATCATATGGGCTAATGGAGGTGCTGGTCAAGTTTACAGTTGTCCAAGTGTAACGTACTCGATTATTCAAGGTGGTTATTCAGGGGTTGGAAATTTGTCATTGAATCCTTTGTTTGTTAATCCTTCTTCAGCCGATTTTTCTTTACAAAGCACATCTCCTGCAATTAACGCAGGTAACTCGGATTTAAACAATGATGGTTTTAGCTACCTATTCGATACACAAGATCAAGATCCGGACGGCACAAGAATGGATATTGGTGCTTTGTATTATACACTGGGTCCGATTGTCAATCCAGTTGAAAACGCTGACTATAATTATAATGGTGTTTCATATCTCTGGTCCACAGGTGAAAATTCAGAAGCAATTGTTGTATACCCAACCGAAACAACAACTTACAGTGTAACCATTACACAAGGGGATGAAACCTGCACAAGCGATGTGACCATCACTGTCAATCAACCATCAGGTACTTCTATCGATGCTACGATCACTGAAGGTGAAACCTATGAATTCAATGGACAGTCGCTCACTGCCGCCGGTACTTATGATGCCGTGCTGACAAATGCTGCCGGTTGTGATAGTTTGGTGACGTTGACTTTGAGTGTGGAACCGACCTTAACATGCGAGATTGATGCATCGGCGCTCACCGTTTGTGAAGGCGAGGAGGTTGAGCTGACTGTAAATGCCGCAGCTCCGAACATCGGAGCAGCTTGTTCATTAAACCAGCTTCCTGAAAATTTGCGTGAAGGTCTTGTGGCTTGGTATCCGTTCTGTGGCAATGCCAATGATGCAAGTGGAAATGAGAATGATGGGGTGGTGAATGGGGCAACATTGGTGAATGATAGGTTTGGTAATACTGCGAGTGCATATTCCTTTAATGGTACATCCAATAATATTCGAATTAGTCATAGTAATTCGCTCACTTTTCAGAATCAATTGTCTATTTCAATTTGGATTAATTCACCTAATTATTCCCTAAACAACGGTCAGGTGCGAAACGCAATTGGTAAACGAAGAACACCTAGTTTATCTGGTTGGGGTATCGAAACAGTAGATGGATATCAAACCTGTTGTGGTGCGCAATTCTTCATCAATAATAACACTGGTTCTGGTGGACTTGATTATGAAGATTCTAACCCAATGCCTATCAATCAGTGGGTGCATCTTGTCGGTGTATACAATGGAACAACGTTATATCTTTATCAGAATGGTCAATTGCTTGGGTCAAGCGCAGGAGTTCAAAATTTATCTTCTACGATCGAAGATTTGTTTTTGGGCAGTGAGTATGCTAATACAAGCTATTACTTAGGCTTGATAGATGATGTTTCAATTTGGAACCGCGCTATTACTTCAGCAGAGGTAAGTCAATTGTTTAATTCTGATATTATTCAAACAACCTGGTCCACCGGTGAAACAACCCCATCCATCACCGTTGCACCAACCGAAACAACAACCTATAGCGTAACGGTCACACAAGGCAATCAAACCTGCACGAGCGATGTGACCATTACGGTGCTTCCCAACGAAACCTATTATGCCGATGCTGATGGCGATGGATTCGGAAACTTCGAAATGCCACTTACGACTTGCGGTGACATTCCTACGGGATATACACTCGATAATACCGATTGCAACGATGGAGATGCACTGAACTATCCATTCGCTTCATGCGACGATGGAGATCCGTGCACCTT
>JBIKSC010000114.1:0-8270 GCA_044348775.1 Flavobacteriales bacterium
TTCGGAAGGTAAGATTGATGCGAGGTTGCATAGCTCGCTTCGATTTGGGCAGCGCATGTTGCCATTCCTGCTGCATGTTGAACATGAGCAAAAGGGACCGGTCGTGCAGTTCCATAGAAATTGTTTGATCGCTCAGCTTATTCCGAAATCGAAATGAGCGTGTGCCACCGAAAGAGACTGAGGCAATGAGTGAGCTGTCCATTTCCGGCTCGTTGTCGCTGTGCCATCCCATGCTGTCGCTGCCGTCGCGGTAGTAATTCGCCAGCACGGCATTGAATATGAAATTCGAGCTGGATGCAATGCGTTCGGTTAGTGGAGTCAGTACGTTCGGAATTGGGGCTTCCTCCCATTGAATGGAGCTGTACTTATAGGAAGGCCCAAACCAACAAGTAAGACGAGGCTCTTGATGCAGTTTTCCGAATACACGTATTTCGTTTTGCTGCCAGGGCAATTCGTTTTTTAGTTGCTCGAAATAGCTGCGATCAAAAAAGTCGGGGTAGTAGAGAAGCTGTTGGGGGCCGTTGGAATAAACAACGATCTTGTTCATGAGCGGTTGGCTTCTGGCTCGGTAGAGTTTTCTTTGGGAGTGATTGTTTCCGTTCGTGGTTTCGGAGCCTCCTCAATGTCTATCTGATCCAGTCGCAGCGCACTGGTTTGCTTCTTCACTTCAGTTGCACCTTTCAGAATCTCATCTTGAACGTCCTTTGTTGCATTGCGAAACTGATACATCGCCTTGCCCATCGTTTGCGCTAATGACGGGATTCCTTTTGCTCCGAAAAACAAAAGATACACAAACAAGATCATTATGATTTCACCTGTACTCACGGTGCAAATGTAGTGCTGTGAACCGCTCGCGGTTCATGAAAAAAGTGGAAAGTGCGAGAACAACAACGCATGGCATACACCTACCTTCGGCGAATTAATTTCCATTACCATGGCCACCTCCCATATGCAAAAGCTTAGTGCAGCAGGATTGCTCGTAACTCTCGGTATTGTTTATGGTGATATTGGCACTTCTCCTCTCTATGTGATGAGCGCTATCGTAGGTGATAAGCCAATCACAGAGGATTTGGTATACGGCGCTTTGTCGTGTGTTTTTTGGACGCTAACCAGTCAAACGACGTTGAAGTATATTTTGTTGACACTCAGAGCGGACAACAAAGGTGAGGGAGGGATTTTTTCGCTCTATGCGTTGGTGCAGCGGAAAGGTAAGTGGTTGTTTTGGCCGGCAATAATTGGCGCAGGTACGCTCATGTGCGATGGAATGATAACTCCGCCAATTTCTGTTTCATCTGCCATAGAAGGGTTACGGGTGTTTAAGGAGGACATACCTGTAGTGCCAATTGTAATTGTAATTCTTACAATGCTTTTTATTTTCCAGCGATATGGGACTAAGCTGGTAGGTAAAACCTTTGGTCCTATTATGCTTGTTTGGTTTACCATGTTGGCCATTTTGGGCGTAAGTCAGATAATGCAGAATCCCGCTGTGCTAAAGAGCCTAAATCCGATTTATGCCTACAATCTTTTAAGTGAGTATCCAGGTGGATTTTGGTTACTTAGTGGCGTATTCCTTTGCACAACCGGGGCTGATGCGCTCTATAGCGATTTAGGGCACACTGGCCGACAGAACATTCAGGTAAGTTGGATCTTCGTGAAAATTGCCCTTGTGCTCAACTATCTGGGACAAGGAGCGTGGCTTATGACTCAGCCGCAACTCGATGGTCGCAGTCCATTCTACAGTGTGATGCCCGATTGGTTTTTAATCCCTGGAATCATCATTGCCGCTTGTGCTGCAGTTATTGCAAGCCAAGCCTTAATCACAGGCTCATTCACACTCATCAGCGAAGCAATTAACTTGAACTTCTGGCCCAAGGTGGCAACGAAGTATCCGACGGACCTAAAGGGGCAACTCTATATACCGAGTGTAAACTGGTTGCTTTATGCGGGTTGCATCGCGGTTGTTCTCTTTTTCGGGGAGTCGAAAAAGATGGAAGCAGCTTATGGTTTTTTCATAACCATAACGATGATGATGACATCTACGTTGCTTTGCTATTATCTCGAGTATAAGCGTCACTGGCCAGCTTGGAGTGTAGGAATCATATTCGCAGTGTTTATTACGGTTGAGTTTTCCTTCTTCGTTGCCAACAGTATGAAGCTTAAGGAAGCCTGGATGATGCTTATCGTATACATGATTCTTATTCACGTTATGTGGGTCACGTTCATGTACCGGAAAATGAGTAACTACTTCCTCCAGTTTGAAGACCTCGATAACTACGTAGGCACGCTGCGCGAATTGTCGAACGACAAGTCTGTTCCGAAATACGCAACGCACCTGGTCTTTTTGACTAAGGCCAATTTCCATCACCAGGTGGAGAAGAAAATCATGGAGAGCATTTTGGCGAAAACACCGAAACGCGCCGACATCTATTGGTTTGTGCACGTAGATCGTTCTAACGAACCATACACACGCGAATACACCGTTGATGAATTGGAAAATGACCTGGTTGTAAAAATCAACATTAAGCTTGGTTTCCGCGTGCAGCCTCGCTTGCACAACTTTTTCCGGTTCATTGTCGATGAAATGGTGGAGCGTGGAGAAATCGATTTGAAAGCGAAGCCGGAGCCATATGCGAAGTACAACGACGAGCACGATTTCAAGTTTGTGGTTCTGGAGAAATTCCTCTCTGCCGACAATGACTTGAGTGTGCGTGATAGCTTCATCACCAATGCATACATCGCGCTTAAGCATGTAAGCTTATCGGACATTGATGCTTGGGGTTTGGAAGAAAGCGATACGGTTCTTGAAAAGGTACCGCTTGTGGTTAATCCGGCACAACGCGTCATGTTGAAGCGAAACGAATCGTAATCCCATGAAACATATTCTGTCATTCCCATTAGCTGCGGCGGTATTGCTTTTTACCACTGCGTTTTCAGCCAAAGAGCAAGAGCCTTTTTCTATGCTGCGACAATACATGTCGGGCCGTTTTTCAAGCGAGTTGCAAAGCAAGAACGACAGCGACTACTTCGACATTCGACTGCGTATGGAGCCCATCTGGAAATCGTCGGAAAGTGAGTTCTATTTGTATGTGGAACAAGCGATGAGCACATCACTCGACAAGCCTTACCGTCAACGCATCTATCGCGTGGTAAAGCAATCCGATGATCGTTTCGTCAGCTATATCTACACCATGAATGCTCCTCAGCGATTTACAGGTAAGCAGGGGAGTGATGATGTCTTCAACACGATAACACCCGATTCATTGAAGGTGCTCGAAGGCTGCGAAGTAACACTGACTTACAACCGGGAGCTAATGCAATTTGAAGGAGCTACTGCCGACAAAACGTGCCCCAGCACCCGCTCGGGCGCAACCTACACTACTTCGAGGGTAGTTATAGGAGAAAAGGGCATGAATAGCTGGGATCAGGGTTGGAATGACGCGGGAGCACAGGTGTGGGGTGCTACCAAAGGTGGCTACGATTTCCGCAAGCAGTAAAAGATTCTGCGGCCAATTTATTATCGAAGGATTTTTATGGTACCTGAGCGCTGAATAGTTTCAGTGTCAAATCCTTTGACGCGTATGACGTAGTTGTAAGCTTGATTTTGCGCGTAGTAATCTTTTTCGCCGGCTTCACCAACCCAAACTTCTTCCGGATCGGTTGAGTGAAAAACAATACCGCCCCATCGGTTGAAAATGGTGAATTCGTATTCAGCAAATCCTCTTCCTTCCACTTTGAAGACATCGTTTAAGCCATCGCCATTCGGAGTGAACGCATTAGGAACATAAAAGAATGCGGAGCCTTGAACGAGGTATTGCTGTGTGTTGGTGCAGCCAAGCTCATTGATAACTGTGAGTTGAGGAGTGTAATCACTAAGTCCATCGTATTCATGCACCACCGACCAGTCATTGCTGGTGTTATCATCGCCAAATTGCCAATAGACGAAGCAGTCAGGGCAGGCTGGTTCAGGCGCAGCGGTAAACTCATACGTGTCGTTACCCAAAGAAGTAACGTTGAAATTGGCTGTAATGGGAAGCACTTCGATGAATACATCATCTTCCAGTTGACGTCCGCATATGTCGCGAACTACCAAATGATAATTGGAGCTTGCTGTTGGGTAGACCGAAATAGAGTCGCCCAGAAAATCGTCGTTCCATTGGGCGATGTAAGGTCCTTCGCCGCCGGAAGGAATCGTCCATACATAGGCTGTTTGGTCTGGACAAATTGCGGTATCGAGAGCTGTGACGGCAGTTAATGGAGTGTCGGGAATGAAAATCGTCAGTGTATCGCTTGCTGTTTCTGAACATGCGTCGGTAATGACAATGGCCACATCGATGGTTTCGAACGACTGCTTAGTAAATGTTGCCGCGGTTCCTTCATTATTGCCATTCACTAGCCATGCATATTGCACTCCTCCGCTGCCGCCTTGCACATCTGCAGCCATGGTTGTATTGTCGATGCATGAGGCATTAATATCATCGCCAATGGTTACGTCGAGAGGTGGGTTTTCAATATTGATGTCTGCTTCTGCCGTTGCTGTAGCACTGCACACATCTGTTACATTAAGGACGATGTGAGTGTCTTCCGAGAAGGTAGAGCTTAGAGCATTTGCATTGCTGATTGGATTTCCATTGCCACTCCAGTTATATGTCCAATCCAATGTATTTCCACTTCCTCCTTCAATGATAGGGTTGAGCGTGAAGAGCGTAGCACAGTTTCCGATGTTGTCTTGTGGCAATGACAGGGAGATAGCAGGACTCTCAATAACCAATTGACTTTGTACTTCGAAAGTTTGTCCGCATTGGTCAGAAACGATGGCGGTAATAGTTCCCTCTATGGTTGCCGGCGCGCCAAAAGTCGCGAATCCCCAGAAGTCCCAGTTGGTAGCCCCATTAAATTGCCATTCATATCCATATCCGAAACCTTGGGTGCTGCCTCCAATGGGCGTCACAGTTAAGTCGCAATTAGACCCGCATGTTACCGTATGCACGGAGGGCATCGTTGCTGATAGTGCAGGAGCATTCACTAAAATTTCGATATCGTCCGAAGATTCGAAATTACACTCGTCGGTCACGGTTAAACTTACTGTACCTGCGTTCCAGGAGCTAATGCCAAGTGATTCGGCGCCCCAAAGTAAATTACCGGCGTCATCCGTCCAGTTGTATTGATATGGTCCAATACCACCACTCACGATTGCATAGATGTTTTGAAAGTCCCCACAATCAAGAGGAAGTATGTTATCTGTGTCTTCAATCGAAACTACCAGCGGTTGAGCGACAAGCACGCTTACGATGAAGTCGCTGTCGTCACTAGGCATGCCGCATGTGTCGGAAACAGTAAGGATATACGTTGTGGTTGCCGTGGGTGAAACATCAATAGTTTCGCTTGTTTCACCGGTGCTCCATACATAGCCATAGTTTGCGTATCCGCCTGTAATAATGGGCTCAAGGGTTTGAACAGCACCCTGACAGATTTCGAAGTTTACACCTTCAACTTGCAAAGGGTCAGGCACATCAGCAATGAAGAATTCGAACGAAGAGGAAATGAGTGACTCACCGCATTCTGCAATGTTGGTGATGTTCATGGTAACGGTTTCGTTTCCTTCAATGAGGCCATCTTCAAAAGCATCGATATAAATGGAAACTTCCATGACTCCGGGCTCGAAGGTCACGGATTCCGGCATTTGCGTATAATCGACGCCGTTGGTAGCCGTTCCCGTGAATTCAAGGTTGGCGACTAGTTGTGTATTTGGGTTTCCACTTTCGGGGCGTCGGAATACGATGAAGCCATCACCGCAATCCTCATACATGGTGTTGCCTTCCGGGCCGCCCGCCTCGAGGTCGAGTTGTGCCTGCACAACCAAGTTGCTCGAAAAAGAATCGCGCTGAAGGAATACAGCTGAGGCATATGCAGGATCACTTGTATCACAAATGGCCAGCTTGATATGAAAGGTCTCGCCGCATTGCACAATGGCTGTGGCAGTCAAAATATCGGTGTAACCATCCATTTGCATGTAATACGACTCAGTATGCTCAGGGGCATCAAAGGCTATGTTGCCGTATTGACCGTCCTGATTGAAATACTCGCAACTCACGCAAGGACCTGTGTTGTTTGGACCGTTATTGATGGTGCTGATGGCAACCGGAGCGTTTGTTCCCGGAACTCTTGCGATGTTCTCTGCATTGTTGGCGTAAGGACCATTGATTCCCGGACCGCTAATGAAGAATCCGAAAATGTCGTTGAAGTTGGTGTTGACGAATTCTGAATACTCTTCCGAGCCCCACACATACTGGAATTGTATGGTATCGCCGAGGGGAACAAAATCGAATTCAAGAATGACCCAGTCATTTACGTCTACTATGTTCGGGTCCGCTCCCGGTATAAGTTCTTGAATTAAATCGAGTAAATCAGGATCCTGGCCCATAGCCAGCCCTGTTCCCGCGCCGGCATAGAACCCTTCATCATTTGGCCCCTCCAACCCAACTACATCGCCCGTGGTCATGGCAAATCCTGAGGCGATACCCAAGTTGCATTCAGGGCAGTCGAAACCGCCAACGGCCGGGCTTACCAAATTGGCCGGGCCACCGTTGAAGGTGATGTTGGACACAGCTACATTTTGGCCCAACAATACTTCTTGCACGTATTGTTCTACTGTGAGATTGCTTGTGGTGATGAGCTGCGCGTTCATCATGCCTGCACAAAGCATTAAACCGAAAATGAGTAGTGTTCCTTTCATGGGGTTAAGTCGCTGTTGGATAGACCCGACGGAGGCGTTCAAGGTTGCATGTAAAACAGATTCATCCAACATATTTTCTATGGACGAATGTAGTTCATTTGCAGCATGAACTCTACGGAAGATTCGCAAGGTTTTCAAGCCGATGTAATAGGCCATGCTATTTGGTCGCATTACTTTGAGCAGAAGGTGTGCGAAATTGAATTGGTTATTGACGGAACGGAAGACGAACCGATGTTGTCGACACATTTTTTTCGCACAGAATCCGAAATGAACGCCGCTGAATTGGAGGCGTTGAATCGATGCAAAGGGCTCGTATTGGATGCGGGCGCCGGTGCCGGCTGCCATGCGCTTGTTCTGCAACAGCGAGGCGCAGAGGTATTGGCACTCGAACGCTCAAGTCTTTCCTGTGAAGTGATGCGCGCGCGCGGAGTTCGAGAAGTAGTTGAGGCCGACGTAATGAGCTTGTCAGGGCAGCAATTCGATACCATTCTTCTACTTATGAACGGTTTCGGAATAGCCGGCACAGAAGACGGCTTGGTCAGTTTGTTAAGCCAACTGAAAACACTACTCGCACCGGGTGGGCGCATTGTAGGCGACTCCACCGATATCCGGTATTTCAAGGAGGACTCTGCAGAGGTAGTTTTGTTGGCTGGCTCACCGTGTGAGGTTGAATTTGAGGTGCGCTGCGATGGAAAAACGCAGATGTTTCCCTGGATTTACCCGGATGAGGTGTTGCTTGAGGTGTTGGCAGAGGAAGCAGGGCTTCAATACCAAACGATTATGCATACCGACGACTATCACTTCTTGTGCGAACTATATGTTTGAGTCAAATTTTGATGAGCACGCGCTGAATCATGCGCGCAATGAGGCATATTTGCCTCACACATTCCACCTATGATCAATTGTGCAATTATCGGATACGGCTACTGGGGACCCAATTTGGTCCGCAACTTCGCTGCAACCCCAAACACGTCGGTGCATACCGTGGTCGACTTAAGGCCTGAGCGTTTAGCGCTTGTTTCCCGAGCGTATCCTTCCATCAAAGTGACTTCTGATATCGATTCGATTTGGACGAATACTGAAATTGATGCAGTGATTATCGCCACACCGGTTTTCACGCATTTTGATTTGGCTAAAAAAGCTCTTGCTGCCGGCAAGCACGTGTTGTTGGAAAAACCAATGACCGATACTGTTGCTCACGCCGAGGAACTGATTGCGCTGGCCAATGCGCATGGAAAAGTGCTCATGGTCGATCACACTTTTCTCTACACCTCGGCAGTTCAGAAAATGAAGAGCTTGATTGACACAGGTGAATTGGGATCAGTGAAGTATTTCGATTCAACCCGTATCAACCTTGGGCTCATTCAGCAAGATGTAAACGTGTTGTGGGATCTTGCTCCGCACGATATTTCCATACTCGATTACCTCATTCCTGCAAAGCCCTTGAGCGTGCAGGCAACAGGAGTCAGCCACATCCACAACGGCATTGAAAACATTGCGTACCTCACGGTGAAATACGCTCATGACTTCATCGCGC
>JBIKSC010000115.1:0-8260 GCA_044348775.1 Flavobacteriales bacterium
TCTTTCATTTCGGTAGAGTGCGCATCGGCGAATCCCAGCACATTGCGTGCAAACTCCACAACAGCCATTTGCATTCCCAGGCAAATTCCAAAAAACGGAATTTTGCTTTCACGCGCATAGCGAATGGCTTCTAGTTTCCCATCCATACCGCGCGAACCGAAACCTGGTGCGACCAGGATACCATCCACACCCTGAAGCTTCTCTATTGCATTCTTGGGTGTCAAGTCCTCAGAATGTATCCATCGAATATCGACACCGACTTCATTGGCCGCTCCCGCATGATTAAATGCTTCCGCGATGGACTTATAGGAGTCTTTCAACTCCACGTACTTGCCGATCAATGCGATAGTTGTTCGACTATGAGGATTTTTATAGCGATTCAAAAAATCAATCCACTGCGCTAAGTCAGGTGTTGCCTTGGGCTGAATACCTAGCTTCTCTAACACAACTTCGTCCAGCTTCTCTTCGAGCATGAGCACCGGCACATCGTAAATAGTGGAGGCGTCAATACTTTGAATAACAGCATTGGGTGTTACGTTACAAAACTTTGCTATCTTATTACGTATTGCAGGCGACAACTCATGTTCAGTTCTGCATACCAGGATATCTGGCTGAACACCATTCTCAAGCAGCATCTTTACAGAGTGCTGCGTCGGTTTTGTTTTCAGTTCACCTGCGGCAGACAAATAAGGTATGAGTGTTAAGTGTATTACAATGCAATCGTCTTCCTTCTCCCACTTCATCTGACGCACAGCTTCGATGTAGGGCAGCGATTCAATATCGCCAACGGTGCCTCCGATTTCCGTAATGATAAAATCGAACTCCGACTTCGAACCAAGAATCTGAATGCAGCGCTTGATTTCATCGGTTATATGCGGAATAATCTGTACAGTCTTGCCGAGATACTCACCCCGGCGCTCCTTTTCGATAACACTTTGATAAATTCTACCGGTTGTAACATTATTAGCCTGTGATGTAGGCACATTCAGAAAACGCTCGTAGTGACCAAGGTCCAAATCTGTTTCAGCACCATCATCCGTCACGAAACACTCTCCGTGTTCGTAGGGATTTAGTGTTCCAGGATCAATGTTGATGTAGGGATCCAGTTTTTGAATGGTTACTCTGTAGCCTCGTGACTGGAGTAATTTGGCAAGAGAAGCGGAGATGATTCCTTTGCCTAACGAGGAGGTAACGCCGCCTGTGACAAAGATGTATTTGATGTTTTCTGACATGACCCGTATGCAATGCGCGAAAGTGCATTTACGGGATACAAAAGTAAATGAATTGAGACAGTGGGTTCCTATCTAATTCAGAGATTGTTGGAAAGTTGGACTAATCACCCTCTTTCAGAGGCCTCGTAAGGCTTTCCACCACCTTGTATTCAGATAAAAATTCACGCGCAATCACGCGCAAGATGGTATATACCGGAATTGCCAGCACCATTCCCACCACTCCACCGATGGTTCCGGCCATGAGGATGACGATGAAAATCTCGAGCGGATGTGCCTTTACACTGCTGCCTAAAACATTGGGCTGCACGACGAATGCGTCCATAATCTGCGCACATACAAATACAAGTGCAACCTTATACAACAGCGGAAATAATTGGGCTTCAAAATCGAGATGAAGAGAAGTAGTGAGCGCGATGAGCACACCGAGAGAAGCACCCAGCAACGGACCTAGATACGGAATAACATTCACCATGCCCGCAAACAAACCAATCAAAAAAGCATTTTGCACACCCAGCACGTAAAGCGATACTCCCACCATCGAGGCCATTATCATACTTTGAAGAGCTACACCCAGAAAATATCTTCTCAGAAGATCATGGCTATGGGTAAGTATCACCTTAATCTTTGATATCTGAGTGTCAGGCGTCATGGTGAGAATGATGCGTGAAAAGAGAAAACCATCCTTCAAAAAGAAGAACGCAATGAATAAAACAGCGAAAAGTCCGATGATTGCATTACCCACTACTCCGAACAAATCATTGAACGTAGATCGAAGCCACTCCGAACTGAATATTCGCTGCAAATACTGAACTGCATATTGCGTAGGACTGCCCCCGGCTGTGAATTTCGACATATCATAGCCGGATCGCTGAACCTGCTCGTCTATTCGCTGTGCAAGCTCCTCGGGATTAATCTCGCTGATAATCCGAATCTCATTTGTGACAAGTGGCGAAAACAATACGATAAGAAGTGCTATAACCAGCAAAAAACTACTTAGTGCGGTCATTGCCCTTGCCCAATCCGGAAGACGCCATTTACGAATCCGAATGCGCTCCAAAAAATCCGCAACCGGTTCGCAGATAAATGAGATGACAATGGCAATGACTACATAGGCGATAATGACCCGAAACAACCAGAGCAAAGAAATAACCAGCGCAATAGCTGCCAGCGTGAAAATGATCTTCCAGTTTTGACTCAGGTTCTTCATGTTATACATACCGTTTGGGAAAGTCAAAACTAATCAAGTTGCAAGTTCCTTCACTCACCATTGACCAGGAGTCAAAGGGTATTTCAATTTCTGCAATGGAGCAAGTCGACATCACTACCCATTCTCCCGTTAGCATCTGCACCAAAGACGATAATCCGGGATTGTGCCCAACAATCATGGCTGAATTATGGGAGTCTTCTAAACCATTGACGATACTCAGAAGGCGGGTAGAATCCGCCTCATATATCTTTCGCTCTGTATCCCACTGTTTATCGGTCAATCCAAGTCTGCGTTTAAAATAACCGGCCGTTGTAATGGCTCGATTGGCAGGACTGGTCAAGATGAAATCAAGCTGATGTCCGGCCTCAGCAAATTGGTCGGCCATGAACGGTGCATTGCGCAAGCCGCGCTCATTGAGCGGCCGTTCGAAATCAGACAAGCCCTGGTGCGACCAGTCTGACTTGGCATGACGAACTAAGAACAACTTCTTTGACATGGCTCAAACCTACACCACGGAAATGTTCGTTCAACTTTCAATACATTTACGGACGAACAAAGCAACGTTCGTAATGCAGATTTCATTCTGTGAAGAACAGTTACAAATCAAGTCGGCATGAAAGAAAGCATACTTCAATTTTTCGAGCAAATTGACCCGGTTACGGGCGCTCTTATTGCCACCACGTTTACCTGGTTGGTTACTGCAGCTGGAGCAGGCTTGGTGTTTTTCTTCAACACCATGAGGCGCTCCGTGTTGGACGGCATGCTCGGTTTCACCGGGGGCGTCATGATTGCGGCTAGCTTTTGGTCCCTCCTTTCACCGGCCATCGATATGAGCCCAGGGGAAGGTTTTGAAAAAGCCATGCCTGCCGCGGTGGGTTTCGCCATGGGCGCCTTGTTCTTGTTCGGACTGGATAAAATACTACCGCACCTACACATCAATTTTCCTGAGGAGCGTGCAGAAGGTGTAAAGACTAAATGGCACAGCACGATGCTACTTGTACTGGCCATCACGCTGCACAACATACCGGAAGGATTGGCGGTGGGAGTTTTATTTGGTGGCGTAGCAGCAGGTATTCCTGAGGCCAGTATTAGCGGAGCGGTTGCGCTAGCTATCGGTATCGGCTTACAAAACTTCCCGGAAGGTCTTGCCGTTTCGATGCCCTTGCGAAGACAAGGCCTGAGCAAGTTCAAGAGCTTCTGGTATGGTCAACTGTCGGCTATTGTTGAACCCATAGCCGGAGTTGCCGGTGCATTGCTCGTAATGCAGTTGCAACCAATTCTTCCCTATGCACTAGCCTTTGCCGCCGGCGCTATGATTTACGTTGTCGTAGAGGAAGTAATTCCCGAAACTCAACAAGACAAGTTTACCGATATCGCCACACTTGGATTCATCGGCGGATTCCTTGTCATGATGCTTCTAGACGTTGGCTTAGGCTGAAGGCAAAAGCTCATCCGCGAGCTTCACAAAGTCAACACCATCAAAATTACCGGAAGTCATCAACAGCAAATTAGCATCCTTCCATGTCTCACCCCTCAACTCCTGCATGAGCAGTTTCGAATCGGTGAAGACTTCCACGTTATCAGATGCAAAAGCATCTTTCACTTGTTGCGGTGAAATAGGCGGAAGCTTCTTATGCTCTATTGTGTGCGGATTGAAATAAACATAGGCCTTATCTGCAGCCTTCATGGAGTCTTTGTATTCGCCCAGAAAATTGGCATTCAAACTCGAAAACGTATGTAGTTCCATGCAAGCCACCAAACGGCGGCCTGTAAACTGCGCCTTAAACGCTGCAGTGGTGGCCTTCAGCTTCGAGGGAGAATGCGCGAAGTCTTTGTAGATGACAGAGTCAGACGTTTCTTTCACGGGCTCCAAACGACGCGCTGCACCTTTGAAACTTTTCATAGCGTCATAAAAATCAACATCGCTGACACCCATTAAGCGGCATACCTCCAGGGCTCCTTGAAGGTTTTGCAGATTGTGTTCACCGAAAATGATGAGTGGAACCTCACCCGCCGGCGTATTCAAAAACGTCACTCCCTCACGAACCGTATGCGCATGCACTGCGTAAGGAATTTTTTTCCAATCACCTCCGTGCTCTTCACTAATACGCTTTACCTCCGGATCGGCCGAGCAATAAACGAGGGCGCCACCGGGTGTAATCTTATCCAGAAAAATCTCAAACTGTTGCACATAGTTTTCGAAGGTAGGAAACACGTTGATGTGGTCCCAAGCGATACCGGTCAACAAAGCAATGTCCGGGTTATACAAATGAAACTTAGGGCGCAAATCGGTGGGTGAAGAAAGATACTCGTCGCCCTCAATTACCGCGAAGTTCGCACTCTCGCTAAATCGAACCATACAGTCGAAGCCATCGAGTTGTGCGCCCACCAGAAAATCACAATCGACCTTGGCGTATTTAGCCACATGTAAAATCATCGCTGTCGTAGTCGTCTTTCCATGGCTTCCGCCAATTACAACGCGCGTTTTATTCTTCGTTTGCTCATAAATGTATTCCGGGTATGAGAAAATGCGAAGACCCAACTCCTGGGCACGCAACAGCTCCGGATTGTCCTTGCGCGCATGCATACCCACAATCACTGCATCGAGATTGCCGGTTACTTTATCCGGAAACCATCCTTCCTGCTCGGGAAGCAGACCTCTCTTTTGCAAACGCGTTTTGCTCGGCTCAAAAATTTCATCGTCGCTACCGGTCACATCAATCCCCTTTTCATGTAACGCGATTGCCATGTTATGCATGGCGCTTCCGCCAATGGCTATTAGGTGAACTTTCATCTGTTGTTTATTACGTTTGAAAAGTGGTCAAAATTCAAACTCGATTGGAGTAAAGAACCGTTCGTTTATGAGCGGAGGAATGTTGAATGTTTGCCCAAATCGAAAAGCACATTCATACATTCGTCTTTAATCTCGCACACATGTCGCCCAAAACAGATGAAATAGCTCGTTCGGCAAAATCGGGTGTAGGACCGGAAGCCCTCATACACGTGGGCGACCGGAAGGACACACCGGTAAGCGTGCGGCTTATCGACTACGATCAGGCCGAGGTGCGTGAAAAAAAAGTCGTCAGTATTTCAGAATGCTCCACCTATGCCACAACGGAAACGGTAAGTTGGTTTGACATTGACGGTATTCATGACCCCGCCGTTACCGAGGCGGTCGGAAAGGAATTTGGCATTCATATGCTCGTGCTCGAAGACATTATGAACAGCACTAGCCGACCGAAGATTGAGATTTTTGACGACTACGTATTCGTTACTCTGAAAATGCTGGAATTTGATTCTCGCACATCTGCCCTGAACATAGAGCAATTGTCTTTGATCGTTTCAGACAAATATCTACTCATGTTTCAGGAACGTCCCGGCGATAGCTTCAATTCTATCCGGGAGCGTATTCGAACTTCAAAAGGTAAAGTGCGCAGTAAAAACGGCTACTACCTGGCCTATATGATTTTGGACGTTGTAATCGATAATTACATCATAGTCAGCGAGCAGTTTGCGCGTCATCTGGAGCGCATCGAAAGCATGGTATTGCGAAAGCCCAATGAGCGGACCATGCAAAGCATATTGGCTGTGAGGAAAGAACTACTCGACTTCAAACGCAATATCGACCCGCTGAAAGAAGCCATCAACACGATGATACGGGAGCTCGACGACGACATGGCCAAGTATTATCGCGACTTGTATGACCACATTATTTTCGAATCGGAAAACTTAGCCACCTATCGCGAAACAATCGTCAACCTGCTCGACTTATATCACAGCAACTTAAGCATGAAAATGAATCAGGTGATGAAGGTGCTGACCATTATAACAACCATTTTCGTACCGCTCACTTTCATCGTTGGTGTATATGGAATGAACTTCGACAACATGCCCGAATTGCGCACCCGAAACGGATATTTCGTAGTGTTAAGCTTCATGTTTTTGTTGGTTTGCGGCATGCTCATCTACTTCCGCAAAAAACGGTGGCTCTAAAAACGACAAAGCCTGCCCGAGGGCAAGCCGTTGTCATGCAATTCAAAAAAACAATGAAAATCCAAATCGTTTATATATCCGTTTAAGAGAGTAATCGTTGACGCAGCATGAACTCGAATTGCTGATTCTGCCGGCGTAACTGTTTCAATACAATTTCTTTCTCGAAGATTTCCTTGAAGCGATTCCAAGCATCAATTACCACATCTGAAATTTCACCGGGATTAAATGGCTTCGACAACACGCCACCCACTTTACCCTTGTTAATTGCTTCAAGTAAAAGACTGATATCGCAGTGACCTGTGACCAGAACACGCTGAACGTCCGGATAATCGCGGGCCACCGTTTCCAGAAAATCAACACCACTAATAGAAGGCATGCGATGATCGGCCAGGACCACTTGAATGTTCTTGTCCTCTATTAAGTTGTATGCATCAAACGCAGAAACCGTTGTGTAGATTTCGAACTGACTCCGGAAGTTAGCGCTAAAAGCAACCAGATTCGCTTCGTCATCATCGAGAAAAAGCACACGTGGTTTACCGGATAAAGCGTCATGCGAAATGTGCGCATCAGCATGTTGATTCATAGCCTTGCAGTTTAAGGGTTGATGAGCTTTGAAACGCGACATGCCTGTTCAGGGTTACAATACCCCATTAAAAAAAGGAATTAGTCTTTACGCACGTTGCTGCTCAAAAAGCTTCGTAATGATTCGCTCCGTGGTTTGCTGCTGCTTCACGTAGTTCTCAATCAGAGCGGTGTAGTTATGCATGAGTTTATTCAACAGCTCGTGATTGTCATGGTAGCCATAGCCATCCATGACAGAAGGCTCGCCTGCCGCTGCGTGCGCTGTTCGCAATACCTGTCGTTTTAAAAGATCATCCATTTTCACATCGTATAACTTACATAGTTCCGTGATGATGAATGCGTCGAGACGCCGGCCGCCCGTTTCGATTTTGCTGTATTCCGGTTGACTTACTCCCAGAATATCGGCTACATACTCTTGCTTGTAGTTGTTCTGAATTCGAAGTGCTTTGATATTGGGATACTTATTCATGGATCTGGTGTTTTGGTTTGTGAGCGCAAACATGCCTAGCTCCGGATTCGTCGACCGGCATATTTCGAATTTTTCGAAGAGAAAATCATATAGAGGTTTACGGCATAAAAAACCATGGTTTTCAACCGTTTTTTAAGATTTCAACAACGTATGTCATTTCATATTATTTCTCATACACTTGGGGAACTAAACCGCCTGAACTATGCTTTATAATGCCACTGCGAACAGTGTTGCTATAGGACCAACATTGGTCCGCAAAAAGATCAAAAGCAAACTGCAATTCCCCAGTTGGAGAGCCGTTATGCGCGATGTGTTGGAAAATGCACAACTTCACCATCCGGCAGACTTCGACGCGCAATCGCCCGATTACCGCACTATCGCTGATAATCTGAACCTTCTTCGCGAGGTTATTCTTTCCCGGAATACAGAGTTATTATTCTCCCGCATGCCCAGTTATGATGGGACCTATAAGAGCGACGTCAATTTAGAGGAAGTGCTGGCTCTTTTCAAGGCATTACCGATTCGGCCCAATGAGTTTTATGCAGTATTCGATTTGAAAACGGCACAATACCGTGAAATGGACGACAAACTAGACTCTTTGCTCGGCTTCAAACCGCAGGACTTCGATGTTCCTGCTCTAATGAGCAAAGATTCCTTTACTCATATTTTTCATCCGCGCGATCACTATCACATGCTTCGCTGGGCATGCTTGGCACAGACCATGGTGGCAGTACGCATGTTTCACTGGAATTCCATGGAAGACCAGTTCCGCATTCG
>JBIKSC010000116.1:0-8119 GCA_044348775.1 Flavobacteriales bacterium
ATGCCGCGATGCCAACACACGTGAGCCGCTCGAGTTTGTGCAGGTTGTGTTGGGTGAGGGTGCATCCCATACTGCTACCGACAGCCGCGGTGAGTTTCGAATGCAGGCCGCTATTGGCAGTTATTCGCTCAAGGCAAGTATACTCGGTTATGAGCCATACACGGTCGCTGAAGTTATACTGCAACCAAAGGACACACTCAAATTACTGCTGGAAATGATTCCCGGTTCGGGTGCTTTTCAGGAGGTTGTCGTGGAGGCAACACCGTTCAAACGAGGTATTGACGTGCCTTCATCCATGCGCAGCTTAGGTGCTAATGAAATCCAACGTAATCCGGGTAGTGATAACGATGTATCGAAGGTGATTCGCACTTTACCAGGAGTTACAGCTACATCGGCTTTTCGAAACGACCTTATCATTCGCGGCGGAGCTCCCAACGAGAATCGGTTCTACTTGGATGATGTGGAGATTCCCGTTATCAATCACCTGGTAACGCAAGGTGCAAGTGGCGGTGCTTATTCCATCATCAACGCCAATCAATTGCGTGAAGTGGAATATATGAGCGCTCAGTTTCCGGCTAATCGCGGCAATGCACTAAGCTCGGTGTTCAATTTTCAATTGAAAGAAGGGAATAATGATAGTTTACATGTTGTAGCCCGACTAGGTGGCACTGATATGGGTATTGGTTTGGATGGTCCCCTTGGTAAGCGTGTTAACTACCTGGCAACTATTCGTCGCTCATACCGCCAGTACATTTTGAAAATGCTCAACTTCGCTTTTTCTCCGGTGTATAATGACGCTACGTTGAAGGTGCGAATTAAACTCAATCCTCGAAACACCATCACGTTATTGGGTATTGGTGCCATCGATGATTTTAAATTGAATACAGAGGTAGGTAATAATGAAATACAACGTTATCTACTGGAAAATCTGCCATTCAGTGATCAATCGAACTACACAGCAGGTGCGGTCTATAAGTCCTATCGACGCAATGGATTCTTCATGGTAACCGGAAGCAGAAGTGAATTGAAGAACAGCGCAGAGAAATATTATAATAACGATACATCCAACGAGGCGGGTCTGCTTTTGAAATACAACTCCCGCGAGTGGTCGCATCGCGTTCGAGCGGAATACACGCACACGGCGGAACATTTCAAATGGAATAGCGGTATCTCCTTGGAAGATGTGAATGGCGAATTTGACGTGTTCACCCGCATAATTAATGAGTACGACTCCATCGTAGTCAATTATTTTTCTCCTGTCGGATTTCGGAATTACGCCGCTTTCACGCAATTGAGCAAGGGTTGGTTCAATGACAAGATAACCGCAACGATTGGCGGCCGTGCTGATGGCAGTACGTATAATTCATCGCTCAATAACCCGATGGAAAATCTCTCCGGCCGCGCCAATCTTTCCATCTCGTTGTTCAAGGGCTTTGCTCTGCAAACAGGCATTGCGAACTATTTCCAATTGCCTTCGATGATGACTTTGAGCTATCGCAACTCAGGAGTGTTGGATAATCAGCAACGCACGCAGTTTGTGGAATCCATTCACTATACGGCAGGAGTTAAATGGGATACGCCTATTTCGAGTCGTTTGAGCATTGAAGGCTTCTACAAACGCTATCCGAACTATCTCATGTCGCTTCGAGATAGCATTAGCATTGCGCACGTACCTGCCGACTTTGGTGTTTTTGGAAATTACCCGGTGAGTTTCGACAGCAAAGGCAGGGCCTATGGTGCGGAGTTCCTCTACCAGCAGCGCCTGTACAAAGGCTTTTATGGAATGGTGTCGTACACGCTGTCATGGAGCGAATACCTCGACAAACGCAATGACTATGTGGCTTCAGCCTGGGATGCGCGCCATGTGGTTAGCTTTACCCTCGGTAAGCGTTTCGGCACACAATGGGAGGCCGGTCTTAACTGGCGTTATCAATCTGCTATACCTTATACGCCTTTCAATGAGGAATTGTCGGCTCAGCGGTTGGTTTGGGATGTCAATAACGCGGGCATTCGCGATTTTGACCGACTGCATGAGTTGCGAGGTAAGTCAACCAGTATCTTGAATCTTCGCGTGGATCGAATTTACAACTTCACCGGCTGGACGCTCAACGTCTATATCGATTTGGAAAATGTGACAGCCGATGCAGATAGTCAGCAGGCTCTCATCCTGGAGCGCAACCCCGATAGTGACGGTAATCCAACGGGAACCGGTATCATTGAAAACCCGGAAGCCCCCATTGAGCAGCAGCGTTATAGCTTGAAGAGCATTGCCAATGCGCAAGGGGCATTTATCCCTACGTTCGGATTCATCGTGAGCTGGTAGGGCTGTCAACATTCTTTTTTCCTGCGTACTTTCGCCGACCCAAACCGAAATCTACTCATGCGGAAAAAGATTGTAGCAGGCAACTGGAAGATGAATAAGTCGTGGCCCGATGCCATTGAACTTGCCAAGGCACTTGCTGCCAACAGCGCAAGCTTCCCCCCGAATGTTCAGGTAATTGTTTCACCGCCTTACTTGTATTTGCATGGTTTGAGCGAGGAACTTCCTTCATCAGTTGCTCTTTCTGCACAAAATTGTTCGCAACACGATAGCGGAGCTTTTACCGGCGAGATTAGTGCCAGCATGCTCAAATCGATGAATGTGCAATACTGCATCATCGGTCATAGCGAGCGACGCCAGTATTATGGCGAAACAAATGAAATTATTCGGGAAAAGATAGATGCCTGTTTGAAGAATGGCATTACGCCTATTTTTTGCTGCGGGGAAATACTGTCAGAGCGAAATGCTGGTGAACATTTTAACACCGTTTCTACTCAAGTGAAGCAGGCACTGTTTCATCTGTCGGCAGAACAATTAGCGATGGTCGTTATCGCATACGAACCTGTTTGGGCAATTGGCACAGGTGTTACAGCGTCAAACGAACAGGCAGAGGAAATGCATGCCTTTATTCGCTCAATCGTAGCCCAGCATTACACAGAAACTACTGCCAATGATATCTCCATTCTATACGGAGGCAGCGTGAATGCCGCCAATGCGAAGGAATTGTTCGCATGCCCCAATGTTGATGGTGGGTTGGTTGGTGGAGCTTCACTGAAGGCTGCTGACTTCACGACTATTATACAAGCAGCGCAATGAACTACGTAGAGGTAACAGCCGTATTGCAGCCCTTGCTGCCTGCGCGCGAAGTGCTCGTGGTGGAGCTTGCTGAGCGTGGCTTTGAAAGTTTCGTGGAAACAGAACATGGCTTAAAGGCATATATCCAGGAGCCTGATTTCACTCCTCAGCTGCTCGAAGGTTTAATGACTGCCGACATCCCTGAGCAACGACTCGATGTCACTACAGTGGTCATCGTAGACCAAAACTGGAACGCTCAGTGGGAGAGTAGCTTTGATCCGATTATTGTCGATGATCAATGCCTTATTCGAGCTCCGTTTCATAATGTCGAGAGGGTTTACCTATATACAATTACCATCGAACCTAAGATGTCGTTTGGAACAGGACATCATGCCACCACACACCTCATTGTTTCTGCTATGCTTCCTATGGATTGCACAGGCAAGGCAGTGCTCGACATGGGATGCGGAACAGGCGTACTTGCTATACTTGCTGAGATGCGTGGCTCATCGCAAATCGACGCTATTGATATCGATGAATGGGCTTATGAGAACACCCTCGAGAATATAGAGCGCAATGCTTGCAAGCATATTCGAACCATTCAAGGTGGGGCAGAGGCGATACCTTTCGATGCCCGATACGATTTGATCTTGGCGAATATCAATCGCAACATCCTTACTCGCGACATGAACATGTATGTTCAGCACATGAACCCCGGAGCGAGCATTCTCTTCAGTGGATTTTATGAAAGCGATCAAACCGAAATAAGAAATGCAGCTGAAGCACTCGGCCTCACATTCGTAACGGCAAACCTCCGCAACGAGTGGACGATGATGCACTTTCTCAATCCCAGCCTCCACAGCACACAATCCAGTTAATCTATATTCCGTAATTCGTAATCCTTCCCATGACCGTCCGAGTAACCAAAGTCTTCACTTTTGACATGGCCCACGCCCTATACGGCTACGATGGTCCTTGCAAAAACATTCATGGTCATACCTATCGTTTGCATGTAACTGTAGCCGGTAAAATCAACGATCAGTCCGGGCACCCCGAACAGGGATTGGTTGTCGATTTCGGAAAGATCAAAGACATAACGGTTCGTCACATCATGTCTCAGTTCGACCACGCGCTTGTTTTGCACAAAGAGGCCCCCTATACGAAAGACAGTTTCCTGCCGGATAATTTTGAAAAGGTCATTCTGCTTGATGTTCAGCCCTCGTGTGAAAACTTGATGATGCATTTCCACAATCTCCTGCACGGAGCCTTACCCAAGGAAGTCAAGCTGGTCAAGTTAAAACTGGAAGAAACTCCTACGAGCTATGCGGAGTGGAGAGTTGAAGACTGACTACTGGGTACTGGGTGCTGTGCTAGGTAATAGGTATTAGGTACTGATTACTGTAATGTATAGTCCTCAGTCTCCAGTCTCCAGTCCTCAGGACCCAGTCCCTTTTTTCGTATAATTGTCGTTCAAAACACAAACACCCATGGCAAAGTCTAAAGATCAAAAGAAGGAAGTAAAGAAAGTTGCAACCAAAACAAAGTCTGAGAAGCGCGCTGAGAAGCGCGATAAAAAGCCGAAATACGATTAAGGCTTTTCTTCCGGAATGAAAGGAGCCACCAGATTCTGGTGGTGAATCTTCAACATCGGCGCTTCGGCATCAGGTCGTATGACTTGCTGCCAGGGCGCCGATTTACGTAGATAGAGGTTCACCAAAATGGCATCGTTGCGATCATTAAATACCAAGGTGTCATTTTCTGCTGCGGCTCGCTGAGCAAAGGAAGCTGCCTCGCGGTATTGATTGTAATTCACAGCCTCTTTTTCGGTTCGGTTGGCCAAAGCAGGGTAGAGGCCTGCAATCATCACGGCCGACAATATGCCCATTTCGGCATAACCAACATTGCGCATGGTTTTGTTGTACTCCATCATTCGGTCAATACCAAATGCCAAGAGCATACATGCGAACGGTATTACAAAAATCGCATAGCGAATATCGAAGGGAATGGAGTGGCCGGAGCGCAAAGCCATCAGCACTACAAACACAAGATACATGATCAACGGAAAGGTCACAAACATGACCGGTCGGAAGTACTCCGATTTTCGAACCTTACGGAAAACAAAGAACAACGCGACGGCCGGCAATGCAAACAGCAAAAACTGAAGCACGATGAGCGACGGGTCTTCAACGTGGACTCCGAAAATTGTGAGGTAGTTTGAAGCAGTGTCTGTTGCCAGGTCGGAGGCATTCGTAACATGGTCGGGCATTTCACCATTGACGGGTAAGTTGAGCTGCCACATCTGCCGCTCAATATTCATGGGCTTTTTGCCCTGCCAACCTCCGTTGAAAAGCCATACGGAGAAAAGGCCAAAACCGATTAAGGCCATGATTGCGTATTGAATCAAAGCCTTCCGATGGCTATGGAAAATGGCAACGAGCAAAACATGCGAAAGGAACACGTAAAGAGTTACGTAATGCGACAGCAGGGAAAGATTGAGCACCAGCACATAGAGAGGAATGTGCAGCCAGGTGTGGCGCTTGGCCACGCTCACCTGATAAATGCTATAGGTGGCCAGCAAAATCAGAAAAGCAGCAGGAACATAGGCTCGAGCCAATTGGCCGTATTCAACCAATACTGGGTGAAAGCTGAGGATAGCAGCGACGATATTGGCCGTTCGCTCATTGAACAACTGCCTGCAGAAGTAATATCCTAATAAGACCGTAAGCACACCGAACACAACAGAGAGCGAGCGAAGTGCAAAATTGCTGTCGCCAAACAAGCCCGCCCACCAAAAAAGCATCACGTTGTAGGCAGCTGCGTTGCCGCTATCAGCAATCGTCGCGCTCACTACATTATTGAAGGTGCGGTGTTCGCGCAGGTCTTGCTGGGTAAAGGTACTGTCCAACTCCACATTGAGAGTTAGACCCGGAGTCATATTGGCATCAATCCCATTTACACGGCACAAGGTCATTAGCTCATTTTGGGTGAGCGACTGACTCTCAAGGTGATTCAACCGAATCAACAAAGAACCAAGGATGAATAAACTAAGCAGTGCTGAAGTTCTAATCACGGTTGCAGGTTGCAGGGCCGAAAATACAAATTATTGAATAGCTATTCTATATGCTCATCGAATGCAAAACTTTCGGGTCATCGGTCAAGACAGATTATCTGTTATTGAAGTCCACACTTGTTGTTATGCTTCTGTTGGCAAGCATTTGCGGTTAGCATTTCAATTATATTTACGGCCGCTAATTACCACGAACCAATTTCCACTATGAGTCTCACCTCAAAGACAGTCAACTGTATTGCCGTTTTTTGTATATTCTTCGTACAACTAATTAAAGCTCAAGAAAGTCCCGCGGCCTGGCCTAAGGAGATTGCCACCGAGCAAGGACAGATTGTTGTTTACCAGCCGCAACCCAGCGACCTGGATGGTTCGAAGCTGACAGGTACCGCAGCATTTTCAATTTTACCCCAAGGCAAAAACGATCCACTGTTTGGTGCGTTGTTCTTTTCTGCCATGCTCGATTTTGATCGTGATAATCACTTGTATACCCTGCGCTCTTGCGATGTAACCAACGTGCGCTTCGCCTCTCAAGACTCCACCATCGACATGGAAAAAGTGAAGGCAGGAATCGTAAGCGCGGTCCCCACATGGAGCCTCACCGGGTCTACCGACCAGCTCATAACGACCATCGAACGCGCCTCGCTTGGTCAAAGCAATGCGGGGTTTAAGAATGATCCGCCTGCCATTATTTATCGCAGTAAGCCTGCTGTATTGGTGCTGATTGACGGTGAACCCAAGTTTCAACCCATGGAAGGAACCGACGTGCAACGCCTCGTTAACTCGCCATTCCTGATTATGAAGTACGGCACCGAACATCCTTACTACCTGTATGGTGGTGATGACTGGATGACTTCTTCTGAGGTTACCAAGGGGTGGACCGTTACCAAAAACGTTCCCGGCCCGGTGAAGAAGGCCCTGGAGAAGAATACACATCCCGACGAAGCAACTGAAGCTACCAAGACAACCGACGAGGGAATCACGCCGGAAATCGTGGTTTCCACCAAACCTGCGGAACTTATTCAGACCAACGGACCAGTTAATTACGTGCCCCTAACAGGGCTGGATCTTTTGTATGCCGACAATTCGGATGACTACATTTTTAAGGAGCTTACATCACAGAAATCGTACATTCTGAAGTCGGGCAGATGGTATGCCTCCAAATCGATTGAAGGTCCATGGCTTTTTGTAGCCTCCGACAGTTTACCGTCTTCTTTTGCCAAAATTCCTCCCGGCTCGCCGGTCGACGGTGTATTGGCTAGTGTTCCCGGTACACCTCAATCGAAAGATGCTGTGCTCGATGCACAAGTGCCTCAAACAGCCACTGTCGATCGCAAGACCGCCGGAAAAAATGTGCAGGTTACCTTCGACGGCGAACCCAAGTTCGAGGCGATTGAAGGGACATCGTTGATGTTGGCTGTCAATTCATCTTCCACGGTGTTCAAGTTTGGGGCAACCTATTTCGTGGTAGATAACGGGGTGTGGTTTGAAAGCACAAGTTACAAGGGACCTTGGGAGGTGAGCACCACCAGACCTTCGGATATTGATAAGATTCCGGCGAACAGTCCTGCTTATAACACGAAATACGTGTACATCTATGATTCAACTCCGGATGTGGTGTATGTAGGTTATACTCCCGGCTACATGGGAGCCTACGTATACGGACCCACAGTAGTATACGGAACCGGTTGGTATTACAGTCCATGGGTAGGTACGACCTATTATTCACGTCCTTGTACCTGGGGCTTTGGCATGCACTATTCACCCTGGACGGGTTGGAGCATGTCTATCGGCTATACAGCTGGGCCATGGAGTTTCGGATTCGGCGGACCAGCTTATGCATATGGCGGTGGATGGTTTGGCCCCCCTATGTATTATCCACACTATTATTATCCGCCACGTTATTACGGACCTAGCAGGGGTTACTATGGCCCACGTCC
>JBIKSC010000347.1:0-8052 GCA_044348775.1 Flavobacteriales bacterium
ACACGAGTTACTGATGCTGAATTTCCGCAAACGTCAGCTGCAGTGTAAGTCTCAGTAATGATAGTATTGCAACCGGAAGCAACGCTAAATTCATTCACAGTAGCAGTGATTTCATTCGTGCAGTTGTCAACCCATGATGGATCGAAAGTTGGTATAACTGAACCACATTCAACAGTGATGTTTTCAGGTTGGTTGATAGCAACAGGAGCTGATGTATCGATCAACGTGATGATTTGCTGAACTGAAACAGTATTGCCACAATCGTCTGTAGCAGAATAGGTCCGGACAATTCTGCCAACACACGTACCACTTATAAACTCATCCCCTACAAAAACTACTTCAACATCTGTATCACAGTTGTCCGCTGCCGAAGCATATATGCCGTTCCAATCGTCACATGGACGGTCAATTTCAGCAACGAAATCGATAACAGGCGCTTCAGTATCCAGCACTGAGATGTTCTGAACGAAAGAAGTCTGGTTTCCACAATCATCGGTTGCAGTCCAAGTTCGCGTGATATATGTAGCGCAGTTGCCGCCATTCACAACATCGGTGTAAGCAGTAGCAACACCGCTGCAATCGTCAACAGCAACAGGAGTTACCACAGCCACATCTTCGTCACACTCATAGGCGAATGTGCTTTCGTTGTCCGGATTAAAAATGGGAGCTGTTGTATCTTCTACAAAGATGTTTTGCGTGTAGGTCGCAACGTTACCGCAAGCATCAGTAGCAGTGTAAACACGCTCAATCAAGTACTGACCGGCGCAGCTTCCACCCACCGTATTATCTGAAGACACCGCGATAATCAAATCACCGGTGCAATTGTCGGCTGCAGCTACAATTTCAGTTCCTGGAATTTCATCACCGCAATTGATGGTGATGTTCTCAGGGTTGCTGATAAATACAGGAGCAGTAGTATCAACAACAGTAATCGTTGTTGTAGCGGTTGAAGAATTATCGCAGTAGTCTGTTGCAGTCCAAATCCAGAGGATGGTGTAGCTACCTGCGCAGCTACCCTCGATGATTTGCTGCTCAAAAGTCACAGTTACTTCAGCATTGTGTCCTTCAGCATATACACCGAAGATTGCTGCAGCGTCGCCGCAGTTGTCTGTAGTTTGGATAGCATCCACACCAGGAGCTGAAGGGACATTGCTGCACTCAACAGTTGCATCGGCTGGAACCCACGTAATAACAGGAGCAGTAGTGTCCTGGATGTAGATAACAAATTCCTGGGATGTAGCATTACCACAGTTGTCAGTGATTGTCACGATACGGTGAATTACACCCAAGCAACCACCTGAAGTCATGTTGTCTTCGTAGGTGTAAGTCAAATCGCTATCGCAGTTGTCGGTAGCAGCAGGACGAACCCATTGCTCATCATAGATAGCATCACACTCAACTGCATATGGACCAGCGAGGTTCACAAATGCAGGAGCTTCAGTGTCGATAACATTGATTACCTGTTGACCGATTGAAGTGTTTCCACATGCATCAGCAACAGTGAATGTGCGCGTGTATGTGTATGTGCAGTCGTTGCCGTCTGCAACCGTATCAACCTCTTCAATAATTGAAAGGTTATCGACACAGTTATCGAAAGCAGCAGCAGGAGCAAACACTACTTCGTCGTTGCATTCTACAGTGTAGTCCGCAGGTATGTTCAATACCGGAGCAGTAGTATCGATAACGTTGATTGTTTGAGTGCCGGTGGTTGTATTGCCGCAATCGTCGCTTACCGAGAAGGTGCGAGTGTAAGTAATAACGCAACCTGTCACCAACGTATCAACCGATTCCATGATGTTCAAAGAAGAAGAACAGTTATCGGTAGCTGAAGCCGCCTCAAAAAACACGTCAGCGTTACATTCAACTGTGTAGCTAGCAGGTACATTCAATGTAGGAGCGATGTTGTCGTTAACCAAAATAGTGTAAGAGCAAGACTCGCGATTTCCGCATACGTCGGTAGCGGTGTAGTAGTGGGTAATTGCAAAATGGCATTTGCCATTGTAATAAACAGTATCCGATCCGGCATAGACAACTTCTACTTCGCTGGTGCAATTGTCAGCAGCGTTTACATCAGAAGCACTTAAAGGAGCTGGCACATCATCTGCACACGTTACTTCGATACTAGCAGGACAGCTTGTGAATGTAGGAGCCGTTGTATCGTTAACTGAGATAATCTGCGTGTGGTAAGCAACATTGCCACAAGCATCTGTTGCAGCCCAACGGCGTTCAATGGTCTGAGAGCATGCTTCGTTGCGACCTCGGGGCGGTGCAAACTCGAATTGCTGTACAATTACTTCACCACCACAACCATCAATTGCTTCTAGATTAGCATATGCGGGAACTTCTTCTATGCACTGGTAGGAGGCGTTGGCAGGCGCATTCACAAATACAGGTGCTTCGAAATCTGCAATGCGGAAAATCGCAGTGCATGATTCTGTGAACGTTGTTTCGCCGTTCGAGAACGTTACGGTCCACGTGCGGGCAATGGTATAATCGCAATCACTTCCTGAAATAATCGTAGTTGATTCAACAACATTGACAGCATCGAATCCTGCCTCAGCAGCACCTAGAAATGAAATACTCGGCACATCGCCGAGGCAATCGACATCACCGTCGGCTGGGCAAATGAGGAATTGACCAGCCATTGGAGCAGGAGCCTGACCCGCGCAATTGCAGTTTCTGTCATACTGATCGTTTATTGTAGCTGAATTGCGGTCATCGCAAGGAGAGCCAGGAATACAATTGCTAGCGACCGCACCGAGGTTGTTGTCTTGTGAAGAGAACAGGATCGTTTGTGAGCAAGAAGTAGTGTTACCTGCGCAGTCAATAGCTGTCCAAGTGCGAACAATGCTATATTCCGGACACTGATCGATACGGAAAGCAAAGTCGCCGATACCACCAGACTGACCACTGCTTACAGGCTGACCTTCGTAGAGGAATACACCGCTGTAGTTGAACCAACCACCGGCACCGTAATCAGCGTTGTAGTTGTTTGCTCCGTCACCAATCTGGAAGCCGAAGTACTCATTTGAAGGAGCGTGTGTCAAGTTCAACAATGAACCTGAATGGCTACCCCAACCGGTCAATTCTACAGCAGCACCAGGTTGAAGGATGTAGTACATCCAATCTGCAAAGTTCCCATCAGAACCACCGCAATCAGCTTTGAAACCACTTGGGGTTCCGTCTGTATTCCACTGAATCCAGTCTTTCGCTTCACCGTAAGTAACGTTGAAGTCAAACCCACCTGTTGGGAATACCGCGTTGAACACACGGCCTGTCACAGTTACAGTACCATCGGCATTGTAAACCATTTCAGCAGGTGTGTTGGTATCGAGTTGGTACCAACGGTAGTTGCTTGGCAAGCTAAACAAGGCCATCGCCCAATCGTATTGGTAGTTACATGGGTTGTCGAGCGGACGAGCAGGTGTGAATAATTCCAAACCGTTCGTGCCATCAGCAGGACAGTTAATGCATGTTTCAACCATACTCAACGAAACGTCCTGGTCGCAGTTGTCGGTAGTAGTAACTTCTGCAGCAGCAGGAACTTCAGCATCACATGTCAATGTAAGATCGCCCGGGCAACCTACCAATACAGGATCGGTAGTGTCTTCGAAGGTGATAGTCTGATTGAATGCAGCGCTAGCATTTCCACAAGCGTCAACAGCCACCCAGCTGCGCACGAAGCTGCTTGTGCAACCGTTTGACTCAGATGGTCCATCCGTATACAAGTAGTCTACAGAGCCGCAAGCATCTGTAGCTAGAGGCTCAACAACTGCAGCAGACGTGTTGCACTCGTACGAGAACGAAGCAACGTTTTCTGAAGACCAAACAGGAGCATTTGTATCCTGGTAGTTTACAGTGTAGCTAATGCTTGAAACATTACCGCAATTGTCGGTAGCAGTGTAAGTAGTAACTACTGTGTAATTGCTTTCACAGTTACCACCGATAAACTGCTGCTCAGATGTGATTACCACTTCTGCTGCACAGTTGTCAGTAGCAGTTGGAGTAGGCTGGCTAACTTCAGTACCGCATTCTACGGTAACATTAGAACTTTCCATATCAAATATTGGAGCTGTCTCATCCAATATGGTGATGTATTGATCTACCACTGTAGTATTACCACAGTTGTCAGTTGCAATCCAAGTGTATTTATATACCGTGTTGCACTGGCCGCCAAATTCTTCAACCAGAGTGCTTACTTCAACTTCGCTATCGCAGTTGTCGTTGAATTCTACTACTGCAGCAAACCAGTTTTCGTTGCAGCTGTAGGTAGCATCAGCAGGATCTGCAGATGCAACAGGTGCTTCAAAATCTATAACAGCAATGGTCTGGTTGAAATACGATGAATTGGTACAACCATCGTTAGCAGCATAGTGCCGAATCACTGAGTTACCACAACCAACACCGGTTGGCTCATCAAACAAAATTGTAATGGTAGCCTCACCACAGTTGTCAGTAGCTGATACATAGATACCGTTGGCATCAAACTCGTTGCATGATAACGTGATGGTGGCATCACCGCTGATTACTGGAGCAGAGGTATCGTTCACGTAAATCATTTGAATTTGAGTAGTTGTGTTGCCACAATCGTCGGCAGCCGTGTAGTGACGCTCGTACGTGCGCTGACAGTCGTTTTGAGCAACCAATATGTCGATGTAAGTAATAGTAACATCTGTATCACAGTTGTCTGAAGCACTTGCACCGGCAGCGGGCAATTCAGTTGCACTGCACTCAATCGATGCATCAGCAGGTAGTGAAGTGAAAATTGGAGCTACATCATCCGTTACGTTGTACACAGAAGTTGCGCTAGCGGTGTTACCAAAATAGTCGGTAGCAGTCCAAGTGCGGATGACCGTGTATGTCTGTGGGCAGTTGCCTCCGAGAAGTTCATCAGTATAAGTTACAGTAGCAAGACCACAAGCATCAATTGCTTCAGCGGTTCCGAAATTAATACCACCGTCACACGAAAAGGTTCCGCCGGCAGGCACTGAAGTGAAAACTGGAACTTGTGAATCAATTGCATTTGAATTTACAATTCGATTGATGTTTTGCGATGCGGTAGCTGTATTGCCACAATCATCTGTGGCTATGAAAGTCCGAACGTACGTTGTTACACAAGCCCCGTAGACAGTGTCAATAGTTTCAGTGATTGTTATATTCGTTGCACAGTTATCAGTTGCGCTAGCAGGATTCAATGTCGCGATTCCGGATTCGCTAATAGTATACCCTTCCGGCACGCTCAATACAGGAGCCGTGTCGTCGTTCACAGAAATAGTGTAAGAGCATGATTCGCGATTTCCACAAACGTCTTCAGCAACATAGCGGTGGGTAATTACAAAATTGCAAGCACCATTTGTAGTTACCGTATCTGAACCAGCATACGAAACAACCACATCGCCAGTACAATTATCAGCAGCATTTACATTGGATGCACTTACCGGAGCAAGAACATCAGCAGCGCACTGCACATTCACATTGGCCGGACAGCTGGTAAATGTTGGTGCGGTAGTGTCTTCGATAGTTATTTGCTGTGTGTGATAAGCAACATTTCCGCAAGCGTCAGTTGCAGCCCAACGGCGCTCGAAAGTTTGAGTACAAGTCTGGATTGATCGGTTTGGCTGGCTTGGCTGGTTGGGATATTCACAACCCATGTCCAACGTAACGTCACCATGCCCCGACACGGATACACGACTAATGTTACCCTCGTAGAAGAACCAGCCGCTACCACCGTTATTGGTGTTGCGATTGTTTGCGCCGGCACCGAACTGGAAACCGTAAGCATAGTTGGCAGGCTGGTGAGAAAGGATGAGTTGGTCACCTTCGAAAGCACCGAAACCTTCCAAACGAGAAATAGTAGTAAGGAGTTTGTAGAAATTCCATGATGTGTGGTTCGCGCCATTCAAGCCAAGGTTGTCCATGTATTGACCGCCATCAGCGCTCCATGCAGCCCAGTCAACGCCTTCAGCCATGGTCATGTCTACATGCCAACCGTTAGCAGGGTTGTTCAAAGCAACTACGTCACCAACTAAGCGAGCTTGGCCGTCGTTGCTGAATACAAGGCTTGGAGTACCAACCCAACGGTACCAATCGGTTGAAGCTAGGCCTTGGCTGTAAAGGCCGTTGATCCATAAAGCCCAATCTTGACCGGGACCGGCAGGTGTGGTCACTTGATTGCAAGCAAGCGTATCGATAACAGAAGATGATCTTGTACCGAAATGCGCAACTTCTACCTCACCGCCACAGCCGTCAACCGCCTCCAGGTTTCCATAAGCAGGAACTTCTTCGATACATTGATAATTAGCATCAGCAGGTGCATTCACGAATACAGGCGCTTCAAAATCCGCAATGCGGAAAATTGCGGTACAAGACTCAGAGATTGTATTAGCGCCATTCGAGAATGTCACGGTCCAAGTGCGTGCAATCGCATAATCGCATCCACTTCCTGAAATAGTGCTTGTAGATTCTACAACATCTATTGCATCATAGCCGGCTTCCATTGCACCGTGTATTGTTATACTCGGGATGTCAGCCAAACAATTTACATCACCATCTTCTGGACAAACCAGCAGACTGCCTATAGGCTCTTGAACAGAATAGTAGAGTGATTGAATTTCAGAGGGTGATAGCACCCGCTCATAAAACGCACAATCATCGAGCTGACCGTCGAATGCACGATTAGAACCACCATCGATATTATAATCGAAACCCTTTCCGATATACATGGGCATTCCGCTTACCACAGGACCTACAGTTAATGCTCGCGTATCTGCTAACTGTCCATTTAGGTAAATGGAAAGCGTTGCGTTGTTATTGACCAATACTACGTGATTCCAACTGGTGGAATTGTAATAAGTACAGGTATTATACAAATTACCGGAATATGTTGAAGGCTCACGGTTTAGCATTCCACAGAGGAAGTTATTCAACAAAAGAATTCCGATTCCATCGCCTTCGGGTTGTCTCCGCTTATTGCACAGATTTTTAGTCCTGCCTGAAAAATCACTCGTCTTCAGCCACATCGAAATGGAACATTGATTAACTCCATTGAAGAAATTGTTTCCGCAATTAATGAAGCTGTTTATACCATCGAAATCATAGGCATTATTTGATATGCCGAACCTGTCTGAAGTCAGCACAGCATCATAAACAGTTCCATTATTGCCATTCCCACTCTCGTCATTCGCATTCCCATTGAACGGATACCAAGCAACGAGTCCATTCGATGGCAGATAGGATGGAAGTTGAGCAAAAGAAATAGATGATACAGTTAAAATAATAGCAACAGCAGAAAGCCATTTACACAGCGATTTCATATTGATCGGTTAGGTTAATTAATAAAAATAAGCCACGGCCTTAAGCCGTGATTTAGGTGCGACGAATGTATACTTCGGCACGTTGAGTTATGGAAAGAGATATTAACTAATTGTGAAAAACAGCATCAACCCTTAAGCAAGCCGGCTCCATTCCTTTCCCAAAAAAGAGAATGGAGAATGGAGAAAGGAGAATGGAGAAAGGAGAATGAAGAACCTTCGCGCCACAGTTCTCCATTCTCCTTTCTCCTTTCTCTATGCTTACACTGCTCCCATTCGCCATTCGCCATTCGCCATTCGCCACTATAAAAAAAAGGCCGGCGCTGACTCCTCAACACCGGCCCTTTTGTACTTAGTACTTAGTAATTAGTACTTATCGAATGACTTCCAGCCTCTTCACCACACTCTCTCCGCCGCCTGTTGCGCGCACGAAGTAGATGCCGCCGGCGAGGCCCGATACATCGTACTCGGGTACCCAAGGTCCGTTGTAGATGTCGCGGCCGAGCATGTCGTAGATCTGCATGTGGGTAGGTATAGCATCGCCGTGGGCCATGAACACGCGGTCGCTCGTTGGGTTAGGCCACAGCTCGAGCTGCATAGGCATGGCGGTTGTGCCGCAAACGGCAGGGCTACAGGCCAGCGTTCGGAACGTGGAGTTGCCGCAGGCGTTGATTGAGCGAACGCGCACATTGCCAGAGGTTCCGTTGCACAGCACGCTGATACTCGAAGTGCCTTGTCCGCT